>CAINGG010000065.1 GCA_903848435.1 uncultured Actinomycetes bacterium
GGTGTCCACTGTGAGCGGTGGCCGGGGGCCCGAGACCCCGGCCACCGCTTCATGTCCGGGCACCCTCCGCGTGATCACACCGCGTCGACCAGGGGTGGCGATCTCCCACGAGGGACAGCTCGAGTTGTTGGTGGTGCCGTCCGGCATTGTGGTGAGGCACAGGTAGGCACCCGCCAGGTTCGCGCCGGTGAGGTTGGCCCCGCTGAGATCGGCGAGGCCGAGGTCGGCTCCTGAGAGGTTGGCTCCTGAGAGATTTGCGTTCGCCAGGCTCGCCTGCTGGAACCGCGCACTCGACAGGTTGGCGTTCGACAGGTCAGCGCCGTTGAGCGTGGCATGGTCGAAGATTGAGCCGTTGACGTTCGCGGTCGCGAGAATCGCCCAGGTCAGATTCGCGACGTAGAAATCTGCCTGGATTGCCACGGCGTCGGTCAGGTTCGCACTCGAAAGGTTCGCCTCCGCCAAGTCCGCGGCCGTGAGGTCGGCGCCGCTGAGGTTCGCGCCGGAAAGGTCGGCACCCTGGCAGTGGGGCGAGCAGGGAGGGATATCCCTGGTGACACGATGGCCTTGGTGGGCGCGTCCGAAATCGACTCGCCGAAGTTTGGCGTCACGCAGATCCGCGTGACGCAAGGTGACGCCGCGCATGTTGGCGTCGTTGAGGATCACACGGCGTAGATCCGCGCCATGCAACCGAGCTCGGGCGAACTTCGCTCCCGAGAGGTCACCGTGGTGCTCGAACTTCCACTTGTGCACGACGTCTCGGCAGTTGGCCGCCGGAGCGGGCACGCAGGTGCGGTCACCGGACCCGATCGACTGCCCGGGGGAAGCCGCGCTGGAGGAGGTGCCCAGGACTCCCGCCAGGAGAACCCCGCCGGCTCCCAGGGTGATCAGCGCGCGCCACATGGGCACAGGATGCCATCGCGATCGCGATGAAGCAGGGCGATGGGGCGGTGTGGGCCCGGCCGGCCTCGAACCGACGACCCCTTCCTTGTAAGGGAAGTGCTCTACCAACTGAGCTACAGGCCCGAAGATGAACCCCATGAGGCTAGCGGCGGTAGCCTCGCTGCGTGTCCGCGGCCCTGACTCTCGACCGAATCGTCTCCCTGCTCGAGGAGCGCTATCCGCAGGCGAGTGCTGAGGCCTGGGATGCTGTCGGGCTGGTGTGCGGCGAGCCCTCCGCGCCCGTACGCCGGATCCTGTGGGCGGTCGACCCCGTGGAGGCTGTCGTCGACCAGGCGATCGCCAGCGACGTCGACCTCATCGTCGTACACCACCCGCTCCTGCTGACCGGGGTGCACTCCGTGGCCGCGACCGACGCCAAGGGGCGCGTCATCCACCGGCTGATCTCCTCCGGGATCGCGCTGTACTGCGCCCACACCAACGCTGACATCGCGGTCCCCGGGGTTTCCGATGCCCTCGCTGCGGCCCTCGGGGTCATCGACACCCGGCTGCTGGATGCCTCAGGACTCGGTCGCATCGGGCGCCTTCCCGCGCCCATGCCGCTGGGCGACTTCGCCCGCACGGTCGCCACCGCGCTACCCGCGACCCACCACGGTGCCCGTGTCCTCGGAGACCTCGACGCCATCGTCTGCACGGTGGCCGTGTGCGGTGGCTCGGGCGACTCGCTGCTGCCGGCGGCCACCTTGGCGGGTGCCGACGTCTACGTCACCGCCGACCTGAAGCATCATCGCGCGCTGGAGCACCGCGAGGAGGGTGGCTGCGCCGTGATCGACGTGGCGCACTGGGCGAGCGAATGGCCCTGGCTGGCCCAGGCTGCCGAACTCCTCGCCGTCGATGTCGCCGCGCAGGGGGCTACGGTGGACAGCCTGGTGTCCGAGATCCCCACGGATCCGTGGACCGCGTCGGTGAGGAGCCAGTCCTGAACGTCGACCCGCAGCAGCAGATCACCCTGCTCGAGGTGCAGCAGCACGACCTCGAGGTAGACCGCGTGCGCCACCGGCGCGCCACCCTCCCTGAGTCCGCTCGTGTCGTCGAACTCGAGGCCGCGCAGCGCGCTCTCGCTGACAGCATCACGTCGGTGTCGGTCGAGGTGGCCGACCTCGAACTCGAGCAGCGCAAGGCGGACAACGACGTCGACCTGGTGCGTCAGCGCGCCGCGAAGGACCGCCAGCTGCTGGACTCCGGGTCGATCAACGACGCCAAGCAGCTGACCTCGCTCCAGCATGAGCTCGAGTCGCTGGCCCGCCGCCAGTCCGAGCTCGAGGATGTCGAGCTGGAGGTCATGGAGCGGCTCGAGGAGGCGCAGGGCCGTCAGTCGACACTCCTTGCCGAGCGTGACCAAATAGTCACCGACCTGGCTGCTGCCGTCGACGCTCGTGACGCCGCTCTTGCTGCCCTCGCCGAGGAAGAGGCGGCGGCGCAGGCGGCTCGTGGTGCCGCGGCGCAGCTGGTCGCCGCCGACCTCATGACCCTCTACGACAAGCTCCGTGCCGATAACGCCGGCATCGGTGCCGCGGCCCTGCACCGCGGGCGCTGCGAAGGCTGCCGCATCGAGCTCACCCCCGTCGACATCGAACGCATCCGCGGCGCCGCTCCCGACGAGGTGCTGCGCTGCGAGGAGTGCCGCCGCATCCTGGTCCGTACGCCGGAATCGGGTCTGTGAGCCGGCAGCTGGTCGTCGAGGCCGACGGCGGCTCGCGGGGCAACCCGGGGCCCGCCGCCTACGGCGCGGTCGTGCGCGACGGCGAGACCGAGCGCGTCCTGGCCGAGGTGGCCGACGCCATCGGCATCGCGACCAACAACGTCGCGGAGTACCGCGGCCTGCTCGCCGGCTTGGAGCGCGCACTCGAGATCGAGCCGGCCGCTCAGATTGAGGCGCGACTGGACTCCAAGCTCATCGTCGAGCAGATGTCCGGGCGCTGGGCGATCCGCAACGCAGCGCTGCGCGAGCTGGCGCTCACCGCCCGCCGGCTCGCTCCCGGGGCGACCTACACGTGGGTGCCGCGCGACCGCAATCGTGCGGCCGACCGCCTGGTCAATGAGGCCCTCGATGCCGAAGTGCGCGGCGAGCCCGCGCGCATCGATCGCGCGGTCGACCTCGGCGTGCCCCAGGCCGAGGATGTCGTGGGCGAGGTCCTGGAGGATCGGGCGAAGGCCGAGCGGCCGCGTGCCATCGTGGGTTGGGCAACGGATCTGGGCGCGCCAACGATGACGCTGCTGGGTCGACATGGTGCGACGGCGATGAGCCTGGAGAAGAAGTTCAGCGGCGCGGGCGGCTTCGATGCTCCCCTGATCGGGCTGGGGGAAGCGCAGGCCCACGCCCTGGCGCGGGAGATCGTCGCCCGGGGCGGCATCGACGCGATCGTGGCGTCACCTCGTCTGCGCACACGGCAGACGGCCGCGATCGTGGCCGAGCACGCGGGTGCGTCGATCAGCATCGAGGACGGGCTCATCGAGTGCGACTTCGGCGAATGGGACGGGCACACCTTCGCCGAGGTTCAGCAGCGCTGGCCCGATGAGCTCAATGCCTGGATCTCCTCCACCGACGTCGCTCCGCCCGGTGGTGAGTCCTTCGCCGAGTGCCGCGACCGGGTCGACATGGCTCGGCGCGCCGTGCTCAAGCGGCATGCCGGGCAGCGGATCGCCGTCATCTCCCATGTCACGCCGATCAAGCTCATCACCGGCATGTGCGTCGATGCGCCCCTGTCGAGCCTCTACCGCATGGAGTTGGCGCCCTGCTCGCTCACCACGATCGCGTGGTTCGCCGACGGCAA
>CAINGG010000066.1 GCA_903848435.1 uncultured Actinomycetes bacterium
CACGATGATCACCGGGATGGTCGCGAAGGCCGCGGCAAAGGGCAGGTTGGTGACGTAGTTCTGCTGGACGACATTGCCGAGCATGACGATCTTGCCGCCCACGATCTGGGCGGTGATGTAGTCGCCGAGACTCAGCGAGAAGGTGAAGATCGAGCCCGCGACCATCGTCGGGAAGATCGTGGGCACGATGACGCTCCGGAAGGTTCGCCAGCCCTTGGCCCCGAGGTCCGCCGACGCGTCGAGCTGCGAGCTCGGCAGGCGAGTGAAGCCGGCGTACACCGGCAGGATCATGTAGGGCAACCACAGGTAGGTGAGCGTGATGATGATGGCGGCCTCACCGAAACCCGGGCCGCTCAGACCGAGCGGGGAGAGCAACCACGCCACCACGCCCTGCTCGGGGCTGAGCATCGCCCGCCAGGCGTAAACCTTGACGAGATAACTCGCCCACAGCGGGGTGAGGATGAGGGCGACGAGAAGCGGCTGCCACTTGGGCCTGGCGATGCGCGCCATGAAGTAGGCCACGGGCACGCCGATCAGCAGGCACAGGATCGTCACGCCGATAGCGATCGCGAGGGTGCGCAGCATCACCTGCAGATACGCCGGCGTGGTGAATGCATCGATGAAGTTGTCGAGGGTGAACGTGCGGACGATCGCGCTGGTGAAGCCATCGACCGTCCAGAAGGCCGTGAGGAAGAGCGCGGCGAGGGAGCCCAGATAGACGATGACCAACCAGGCCATGGGCGCCGCCAGCAGCCCCGCGAGACGTGCTCGCGGATGCCGGTAGGCGAAGCCACCCCGTGGGGGACTGGCTGTCGTCGTCATGGACTCCCTCGCCGCTACTACGTGTGTGTCAGGCCGTGATTAGGAGCGAAGCTCCGACCAGGCCTTCGACCACTCCGAGTACGGGATGCACTTGACGTCAGTGCGTCCGTCGAGGCACGCCTCGGTCGGGGTGTTCCAGTAGTAGACGTTCTCCCAGTACGCCGGCTCGTTCGCGTGGTACGTCGCGCACTGGTCGGCGGCGATCTCGCACGCCTTCGCATTGCTCGGCGCCTCGCCGAACCACGCCGTCGCCTGCTGGTTCACCTCGGGCGAGGCGATCCAGTCGAGCCACTTGTAGGCGCAATTGATGTTGGGCGTGTCCTTTGCAACCATCCACGTGTCGGACCAGCCGGTTGCGCCTTCCTTGGCCTTCGTCGCGCCGATGACGGCGGGATCGAAACCGTTGACAATGACCTGCCACGACGTGGCGGCCGTCATGGTGCCGGCGTTGACCGCGTCGATCTGCTTGAGATAGTCGCTCCAGTACTCGCTGACCAGTGCCTTCTGCTGCTTGAGCAGGTTGATGGCCGCATCGAACTGGGCCTGGTCGAGCGCGTAGGGATCCTTGATGCCCAGGTCCGGCTGCGTCGCCATGAGGTAGACGGCAGCGTCGGCGATGTAGATGGGCGAGTCGTAGGGGCCCACGCCACCCGCGGCCGGGGATGCCGGATCGAACATGACGCTCCAGGAGTCGACGTTGTCGCCCAGCTTCTCCTTGTTCCAGATCAGCAGGTTGGCGCCGCGGCCGTGCGGGATGCCGTAAGCAACGCCGTTGACGCTGTTATGCCCCTTCATCTTCAGGTCGGGGAAGATGTCGGCGTAGTTGGGCACCAGATCGGTGTTGATGGGCTGGACGTTGCTGCCGTAGATCAGGCGAAGCGAGGCATCGCCGGAGGCTGCCACAACGTCGTAGCCACCGCCCTGGAAGAGCTTCACTGCCTCGTCGGAGGTGCCGTACACCTTGACATTGACCTGGCAGCCGGTCGCCTCCTCGAACGGCGTGATCCAGTCAGCCGACGGGTCGTTGGTGCCGTCCTCGGCGTAGCCCGGCCACGCCAGGATGTTGAGGGCACCCTCGCCGTCACCGACGGGGCCCTCGTACTTGGGAACGTCGGGCGGTGTGCCCGCTCCCCCGGAACTGCTGCTGCCACCACCACAGGCGGCAAGCACCAGGGCCGCGGCTCCGCCGACGGCCAGCATCTTCAGCAGACGCGCTGTGTGCACCTGCTCCTCCTTCTCTCAGGTGGACCGCCCCGGTTGGGCACGGTCCTGTGAACACCGATCACGAGCCCACGGGGACCTCGTGCTCGGTGTTCCACATCAATGTCACGCGCTGCCCTCGCATCGAGTTGACCTCGCTGGAGGTGGCGTGAGAGTTCTGCTGAACGGCGATGAGCGTGGCACCCGCATCGAGGTCGACGATGAAGCGCGTCGACATACCGACGTAGACGACCTCGCGGATGACACCCGATGCGGCGCGCTCGTGGCCCTCGGGGGTGGGCGAGCCCAGGGTGACCCGGATCTTCTCGGGGCGAACGGACCAGATGCCGTCGCGGCCCAGGACGGTCGCGGCAACCCCGGCCGCCAGCAGGTTGGAGACGCCGACGAATCCTGCGACGAAGGGCGTGGACGGATGCTCGTAGATCTCCGTCGGCGTACCCACCTGCGCGATGCGTCCGGCGTCGAAGACCGCGATGCGGTCCGACATCGTGAGCGCTTCCTCCTGGTCGTGCGTGACGAAGACGAAGGTGATGCCGACCTCTCGCTGTAGCTCCTTGAGCTCCACCTGCATCTGCTCGCGGAGCTTGAGGTCGAGGGCGCCGAGCGGCTCGTCGAGGAGCAGGACGCGTGGCCTGTTGACGAGTGCGCGCGCGAGGGCCACGCGCTGACGCTGCCCGCCCGAGAGCTGACTCGGCTTGCGCTCGGCGTACCCCTCGAGTCGCACGGTTGCGAGGGCCTCCTCGGCCCGCTGGCGGCGTTCGGCCTTGGGCACCTTCTTGACCATCAGGCCGTATTCGACATTGGCCAGGACGTTCATGTGCGGGAAGAGTGCGTAGTCCTGGAAGACCGTGTTGACGTCGCGGTCGTAAGGGGGCACCCGGGTCACATCGACACCGGCCAGCTCGATGGTGCCCGCGGTGGGCTGCTCGAAGCCGGCGATCATGCGCAGGACGGTCGTCTTGCCGGAGCCGGAGGGGCCGAGGAGGGTGAGGAACTCCCCGTCCGCGACTTCGAGGGTGACGTCGTCGACGGCCACGACGTCCCCGAACGTCTTGCGCAGGCCGGTCAGCCGGATGGCGGTCGTCATCGATCTCCTGGACTGTCCTAGGTTCGCTACACCCTAGGGGGGATGAACCCTTTCGCACGAGGACTGCCGGGGGATCGACCGAATCGTTATGCCATTTGAATCCCCGTTCAGCGACGCGGGCTCCCCTAGCCTTCGGGAGTGTCCACCTACCGCCTGACCAAGAGCCGCTACATCGGCTACAGCCTGGGCGCCGTGGGCACGGCCGGCTTCGGCACGGTGCCCGGGCTGGTGCTGGCGATCTACCTGACCAACACCCTCGGCGTGGCCGCCGGCCTGGCCTCCCTGGTCGTGCTGCTGCCCAAGCTGTGGGACGTGTTCTTCCTGCCGTACGTCGGCAACCTCAGCGACCGCTCGGTGGCCAAGCACGGCAGCCGCACGCGCTTCCTGGTCATCGGCGCGATCGGCATGCTCATCAGCTTCCCGCTGATGTTCGCGGTGCCAGCGGGTACGTCGAGCGGCGTGGCGGCGGCCTGGGTGCTGCTGGCGTTCATGCTGGCGGCATCTGTCTTTGCCTACTTCCAGGTGCCCTACATCGCACTTGCCGCCGAGATCACCGACTCACCACCCGAGCGCACCTCGCTCATGTCGTGGCGCGTGTGCCTGCAGGTCGTCGGCATCCTGCTGTTCGGCGTGGGGGCTCCCTTCCTCGTGACGGCGCTTCCGAATGCCAATGAGGGCTACCTCTTCATGGGCGTGGTGGTCGGTGCCCTGATCTGCCTCGGCATGCTCGCGTGCTGGCTGGTCGTACGGCATCTGAAGCGCTACGTCACGGAGTCGACAACCGAGGATCACTCTCTGGCCCGGCAGTTCCGCGTCGCCTGGCAGGCCCGTGCCTTCCGGCTGCTGCTCGGCGCCTTCGTCGTGCAGGCGCTCGGCGCGGGGGCCGTGCTCGCAGCGGCACCGTACTTCTCGACCTACATCCTCGGAGTGAAGGACTTCGGCATCGTCTTCGGCGTACTGCTGGTGCCGGCGGTCATCTTCATGCCGATGTGGTCCTACGTCGGCCACCGCATGGGCAAGCGACGTGGCTTCGTACTCGCCTCGTGCCTGTTCATCCTCGGCCTGCTCGGCTCGCTGGCCGCATCCTTCGTTCCACTGGTGGCGGCGCTCGTGCTCATCGCCGTGACGTCAGTGGGCTACGCCGGCATGCAGATGTTCCCGCTCGCCATGCTGCCCGACACGATCGATGACGACGCCACCCGCACAGGCGAGCAGCGCGCGGGAGCCTTCACCGGCGTGTGGACCGCGGGCGAGACCGCGGCGTTCGCCATCGGACCTGCGCTCGTACTGCTAGTGCTGGCCGTGACCGGCTACATCTCGACGACGTCGGACGAGACGGTGACGCAGCCGGGGTCGGCGATCCTCGGCGTGCACCTGGCGTTTTCGGTGCTGCCAGCGGCACTCGTCGCCCTCAGCATCCCGCTTGCCCTGCGCTATCCGCTGCGCGAGGAGACACTCGCTCACGCCAGCGGCAGATAGCCCGACAGGTCGCTGCGCTCGCCGCTCGCGGTGAGCTTGCCCGTCTTCAACGCATCGGCCCAGGTGACCTGGCCGGTGGCGACGCGCAGCCACGTCGACGGATCGGCCTCCACCACGGCAGCCGGCGTACCGCGACGGTGCT
Source organism: uncultured Actinomycetes bacterium (assembly GCA_903848435.1). Lineage (GTDB taxonomy): Bacteria > Actinomycetota > Actinomycetes > S36-B12 > S36-B12 > Mxb001. Next base: position 4,752 of record CAINGG010000066.1, read on the forward strand.
TGACCCCGTCGACCACCTGCACGGCGGCATAGGGCGGCACGCGCACCTCGACAGATCGCCCGGGTGCCTTGGCCTTCAGCAGGTCGAGCGTGGCCTTGACGGCAGCTCGCTCGACATCAGGGTCGGGCGTGCGGCTCATGGAGTAGGCCACCAGGCATGCCTCGAGCTGCTGAGCGAGGTGGGGGTCAGCAGCGCTCATCGACCCAGTCGAGCAGGAGTCCGAGCGCCTTCTCCCAGCCGACATCGAGCATGAGGTCATGGCCGATGCCGGGGAGCCAGACAGGGTCGACGCCGTACGCGCGGGCGGTCTCCTCAACGGCGCGCTCATCGACGACACGATCATCAGGCGTGCCGACGACGAGCACGGGGCAGCGCACG
>CAINGG010000067.1 GCA_903848435.1 uncultured Actinomycetes bacterium
ATCACCCCGGGCATCCCGCTCCTCGGCATGTTCATGTTCCCGGCCATCTACAAGATGGACGCCTACGAGTTCTTCTGCACCGGCGTCTTCACCAACACCACGCCCACCGACGCCATCCGCGGCGCCGGCAGGCCGGAGGCGACCTACGCCATCGAGCGCATCATGGATGAGCTCGCCGCCGAGCTGGGCATGGACCCGATGAAGCTCCGTGAGATGAACTGGATCACGAACACCGAGTTCCCCTACACCACCGTCGCGGGCCTGGCCTACGACAGCGGCAACTACGAGGCCGCCACGGCCCGCGCACTCGAGCTCTTCGGCTACGACGAGCTACGTGCGGAGCAGGAGGCGCGTCGTGCATCCAATGATCCGGTCCAGCTGGGCATCGGCATCTCGACGTTCACCGAGATGTGCGGCCTGGCACCATCGCGCACCCTGGGTGCCCTGAAGTACGTCGCGGGCGGCTGGGAGCACTGCACGATCCGGGCCCTGCCCACGGGCAAGATCGAGCTCATCACCGGCACATCGCCGCACGGCCAGGGTCACGAGACCGCGTGGAGCCAGATCGCCTCGAGCATCCTCGGCGTACCCGTCGATGACATCGAGGTCGTCCACGGCGACACCGGCCGCGCGCCCTACGGCATGGACACCTACGGCTCGCGCTCGCTGGCCGTCGGCGGACAGGCGATCAAGAAGGCGGCGGAGCGACTGGTCGAGAAGGCGCGCATCATCGCTGCGCACCAGCTCGAGTGCTCGCCCGACGACCTGGACTTCATCCAGGGCGAGTTCCGCGTCAAGGGAGATCCGGCGAAGGCACAGCCGCTTGCGGCCGTGGCCTTCGAGGCGTTCACGGCCCACAACCTGCCCGACGGCGTCGAGCCGACGCTGCAGGCCGAGGCCACCGTGGACCCCAACGACTTCTCCTACCCGCACGGCACGCACCTGGCGGCCATGGAGGTCGACACGGAGACCGGCAAGGTGAGCATTCGCAAGTACGTCGCGGTCGATGACTGCGGCGTGCAGGTGAACCCGCTCATCGTCGAGGGCCAGGTGCACGGCGGCCTGGCCTGCGGCATCGCCCAGGCGCTCTACGAGGGGGTGGAATACGACAAGGACGGCAACCTGCTCACCGCCAGCCTCGCCGACTACCTCATCCCGAGCGCCGCTGACCTGCCCAGCTTCATCACCGATCGCACGGAGACCCCGTCGACGACCAACCCGCTGGGCACCAAGGGCATCGGCGAGGCCGGTGCCATCGCCTCAACTCCGGCGATCATCAACGGCATCGTCGACGCGCTGCGCCCCATGGGCGTGAACGACGTCAAGATGCCCGCGACGCCCGAGAACGTATGGCGAGCGATCCAAGCAGCAGGAGGTGCGAAGTGATTCCGGTTGCCTTCGACTACACGAAGCCATCCTCCGTCGACGAGGCCATTCAGGCCCTGGTCGCCGGTGGCGAGGACGCCAAGGTGATCTCCGGCGGCCAGTCGCTCATGCCGGTGCTCCGGCTGCGCATGGCCGCACCGTCGGTGCTCGTTGATGTCGGCGGTATCGCCGAGATGAA
>CAINGG010000068.1 GCA_903848435.1 uncultured Actinomycetes bacterium
GAGGCGATCGTCATCGCCTCCCCGGATGCCATGCATGCCGATCAGGCCATCCGGTGCCTCGAGGCGCAGCGGCCCACGCTGTGCGAGAAGCCGCTCGCTCCCACGGTCGCCGACGCCACCCATGTGGTCGATGCCGAGGTCGCGCTGGGGCGACGACTGCTGTCGCTGGGGTTCATGCGCCGCTTCGACCCGGGATACGTGGACCTGAAGGCGGCGATCCCGTCGGTGGGCACGCCACTGATCGTCCACAACGTGCACCGCAACACATTCGCGCCCTATGGCCTGACCAGCGCGGGCACGCTGACCAACTCCGCGATCCATGAGATCGATATCAATCGGTGGCTTCTGGACGATGAATACGCCACGGTCCAGGTGATCGTCGGACGACCGGGGCCGGACACTCCCGAGGGCGAATTCGACCCGATGCTGGTCATCCTCACGACCCAACGCGGGACGCTCGTGGAGATCGAAGCCTTCGTCAACGCACGCTACGGCTACGAGGTGCGGTGCGAGGTCGTTGCCAGCAGAGGCACCATCGACATGGGCGACGGAGCCTTCATCACGCGACGAGCGGACCGTGCGATCGGGCACGACGTACCCGAGCTCTGGCTGGGGCGCTTCGGTGAGGCCTACCGGCGGGAGTTGCAGGCGTGGGTGGATGCGACGCACCGAGGTGAGACGTCCGGCGCGACCGCATGGGACGGACTCGTCGCCACGATCACCGCCAACGCCGCCGTGCGCTCGATCACCGACGGACCCCAGGCCATCGACCTGCCGCCACGCCCCCCGCTCTACGCCTGACGCCCTCCTCCCGTTGAGTGGGCGGTGGCCCGGAATGCACGAAACCGGGCAACCTCTGCGGATGCCCGGCCCCGTGAGCTGGTGTGGTCGGCGGACTAGCGCACCGGCGTCAACTGCTGCTGCTCCTCCGGCACCGTCATCGCACCGGTCATGATCGCCACGACCTCGTTCATCGCGTGGGTCTGCGGCGTGACGACTGCGGCGCGATGCCCCAGGCGCTGGATGTGAATGCGGTCGGCCACCTCGAAGACCTGCGGCATGTTGTGCGAGATCAAGATGATGCTCATACCGCGATCGCGTAGGTCCTTGATGAGCTTGAGCACGCGCGCGGACTCGTTGACGCCGAGTGCGGCAGTCGGCTCGTCGAGGATGACGACCTTGCTACCGAATGCGCCGGCTCGGGCGACAGCCACGGCCTGGCGCTGACCTCCGGAGAGGGTCTCGACCGACTGGGTGATGCTCTGCACGGTGAGTACGCCGAGCTCATTGAGGCTCTGCGTGGCCTCCTTGCGCATCTTCTTCTTGTCCAGGCTTCGGAAGACCTTGCCCAGGATGCCCTTCTTGCGAATCTCCCGGCCGAGGTAGAGGTTTTCGGAGATATCGAGCACGGGCGCCACCGCAAGCGTCTGGTAGACCGTCTCCACGCCCTTGGCGCGTGAGTCGTTGGTCGACTTGAACTGCACCTGCTCACCGTCGATGTACATCTCGCCCGAGTCGGGGGAGTGCGCACCGGACAGGCACTTGATCAGGGTGGACTTGCCGGCGCCATTGTCACCGACCACGGCGAGCACCTCGCCGGGGAAGAGCTCGAACTGGCAATCGCTCAGCCCGATGACGCGACCGAAGGACTTGTTGAGGTCCTTGGCCTGGACGATCGGCTGGACGTTGGTCGTAGCGGTCATGCCTTCACCTTCCGAATCCACTGGTCGACGGCGACGGCGGCAATGACCAGGACACCGATCGCGAGGACGCGGTAGGCCTGGTCAAGGCCGGCCAGGGAGAGACCGAAGTCGAGAACGACGATGATGAATGTTCCGAGGAGGCTGCCGACGAGACGGCCGCGGCCACCGAAGAGCGACGTGCCGCCGATGACGACGGCGGTGATCGTCTCGAGGTTGATTTCCGGGGCGACGTTGGGGCTGGCGGCCGCGGTACGGCCGATGGTGATCCAGGCCGCGATGCCGATGACGATGCCTGCAACGACGTAGACGCTGAAGAGCACTCGCTTGACGTTGATACCGGAGAGTTCGGCGGCGACGGGATCGTCGCCGACCGCGTAGACGTGGGTTCCCCAGGCGGTGCCACGCAGGATGTAGGCGAAGACCACGTAGAGAACGAGCATGACGAGGAGGCCGAGGGTCAAGGTCACCGGGCCGATCTCAAACTTCGTGCTCATCAGCAGCATGAAGTCGGGCATCTCCTTGCCCTGGATCGTTCGGGCCTTGAACAGGATCAGCGTCAACGCGGTGAAGATACTGAGCGTGCCGAGAGTGACGATGAATGGCGGAAGGTTGAACCTGACTATCAGGAAGCCGTTGAGTCCACCGCACAACGTCGCCACGATTAGTCCCAGGAAGACCGCGAGCGTGGGGTTCTGCCCGGCCATGAATGTGACGTTGGACGCCGTCGTGTAAACGGCGAGGTTGGCCATGAACATCTGGGCGAACACCATGATCGCGCCGATGCTCAGGTCGATACCTGCGGTCAGGATGACGATCGTCTGGGCGATGGCCAGCGTGCCGACGATCACCGTTTGCTGGAGCATCAGCGACAGCGTGCCGGGCTTGAAGAAGTTATCGAGATCGCCGATGCCCATGACGTAGCCGAGAAACCCGAAGATGACCAACAGCAGGGCAAGGACGAACAGCGGGCTAATCCACGGGTAACGGTGCAGGGCCGACTGCACCTTCTGCATCGTCGTCGCCTTATCGGCGAACTCGTCGGCAGCCGTCGTGGGAGTCGTCTGGCTCACGTCAACCTCCGGTCAAAGCGGGTGGGGCGAGCGTAGCGGTGGAAACGGAAGTGCGGGGCGGCCTTCGGAAAAGCCGCCCCGCACCCCGAACTACCTACCTAGGACCGATCAGCCCCAGGCGTTGTCGATGCACTGCTGGGCCGTCCACTGCTCGGCAGCGGTCACGGTGTCCATCGGCATCTCGGTGCACAGCTTCACACCGGTGTCGAAGAACTCGCCGTTGGCCGAGGTCGGGCTGGGCGGCGCGCCGCCGTCAGCGATCGTCTTGATCGCCTCGACGCCGAGCGAGGCCATGAGCAGCGGGTACTGCTGCGACGTGGCCTGGATCTCGCCAGCCTTCACAGCCTCGACGCCGGCGAGACCGCCGTCGACCGAGACGATGATGACGTCCTCGCCGATCGTCTTGCCAGCAGCCTTGAGGGCCTCAGCGGCACCGAAGGCGGTCGGCTCGTTGATCGTGTAGACGACGTTGATGTCGGGATTGGCAGCGAGGCACTTCTCCATGCCCGTGCGGCCACCCTCCTGGTTGGCGCCCGTGGCCTCAAGGCAGACGATCTCGTAGTCGCCACCGGCACCGGTGGTGTACTTGCCCGTCTCGTCCTCATCGCCCATGACGGTGAGGTCCTTGATGTCGATGCCCATGCCCTTGAGGAAGCCGTTGTCACGGCAGTAGTCAACGGACACCATGCGATCGTTGAAGATCACGAGGCGGGCGATCGTCGCCTTCTCGCCATTGAGCCAGCCAGCGGCCCACTGGCCGATGGCCTCGCCAGCGAGGCAGTTGTCGGTCGCGAACGTGATGTCAACGACGTCCGGGGGATCGGTCGGGGTGTCCAGCGCGATGACGTAGAGGCCCGCAGCGCGTGCCTGCTCGATCGCCGCATTGACGTTGACCGAAATGGGGGTGATCAGGATGCCTGCGTCACCGCGTGCGATGGCCTGCTCGATCAGAGCGATCTGGCCGGCATCGTCACCCTCAGCAGAACCGGAGCCGACGGTGAGCTCGACGCCCGAGGCCGCAGCGGCCTGCTTCGCGCCTTCCTGCATGGCGACGAAGAACGGGTTGGTCGAGTCCTTGGTGATCAGCGTCACCTTGACGGCCTCGGCGGGAGCGGGCGCCTCCGAGGTCGGCGCCGGAGCGGCGCTCGATGACTCAGGTGCGGGAGCCGCGCTCGACGAGCTATCGCCGCCAGAGCTGCCACCACAGGCGGCAAGCCCAAGCGCGAGGACACCGGCGGACGCCACAAGGGCGAGGCGCCGGCCTCCGAATGCAGCACGTGCCATGAAGACTCTCCTCTTCAAGTGGGGCCTTGTGACCCCGGGGGTGTACGCAACCTGTCCTGCCACGGCCGAATGCGCAACCGCGGCGAGCCGCTTGTTACGCAATCGTTGATGCCTTGAGACCTTGACAACGTTGTCGTACCGGGTTTTCTATTGCCTCCGTCGGTCGCGCGTCAATGGGGGCCATGAGGGGTGACAAGCACCGTTATGCGAACGTTATCCGCCTCGCGAGTCGGGCGGCGGCGCCCCACGCTCCGTGATGTGGCGGCCGCGGCGGGGGTGAGCTTCAAGACCGTGTCTCGCGTGGTCAACGGCGAGCCGGGGGTCTCCCCCGACCTGGCCGCCCGCGTCCGTGCCGCGGCAGAGGCCCTGGGCTACCGGCCCAACGCCGCCGCCACCGCCCTGCGCCGAGCCGATGGGCGCACGGCCACGCTCGGCGTACTCCTCGAAGACGCCGGCAACCCGTTCTTCGCAACCGCACTTCGCGGAATCGAGGAGGTCGCCCGAACGCGCGGGATCGCGGTCTTCGCGTCCAGTACCGACCTCGACGCCGGGCGCGAGCGCGACATGACTCGCGCGTACGTCGCACGGCAGGTGGACGCACTGATCACGGCGCCCACCGAAGGGGACTTCGCCCACCTCGCGGACGCTGCGCGAGAGGGGACGCGCGTGGTGTTGATCGATCGACCGGCAACGGGACTCGACGTCGATGTGGTGCTCACCGACAACAGGGCTGGTGCCCGGCGAGCGGTCGAGCACCTCATCGCGCACGGGCACAGGCGCATCGGTTTCGTCGGTCGCGATCCGTCGATCTACACGTCGAGGGAGCGGTTCGCCGGATACGTCGAGGCCCTCGATGCAGCTGGCATCGCCCTCGACATGACGATCGTGCGCAGGGAGGGAGCCACCCGATCGGCTGCCGCCCAGCAGATCGAAAACCTGCTCGATCAGGGCGAGCCACCGACGGCGCTCTTCACCGGCCAGGACCTCATCACGATGACGGCTGCCGGCACCCTGCAGCGTCGGGGACTGCAGGACCGCGTCGCCCTCATCGGCTTCGACGACTTCGAGTTGGCCGATCTGCTGCAGCCCGGCGTCACGGTCATCGCCCAGGACCCGCACGCCATCGGCCGACTCGCAGCCGAGCGGGCGCTCGGCGAGGCGGCGGCGACGACGACGAGCGTGGTGCCCACGCGGCTGATCGAGCGCGGATCGGGCGAGATCCGGGCGTGATTCGCTGATAGTGGCATCTCAGGGCGCATCATTCGATGCTAGATTTGATGCTCTTCGCCGCTGTCCCGGGAGGCCGCATGCGCACGACGATCACCCTTGACGACGACCTCGTTGCCCGAGCCCAGGAACTCACCGGACGGTCCGAGGTCTCGGCGATCGTGCGCATGAGCATGGAGCTCCTGGTCCAACTCGAAACCGGACGACGGCTCGCCCAGCTCGGCGGCACCGACCCCGACGCTGAGAGCGGGCGCCGCTTGCGAGCCACCAGCCAGTGATCCTCGTCGATACGTCGGTGTGGATCGATCACCTGCGGGCGTCCAATGCGACGCTCGTCGATCTACTCGAGTCCGCTGAGGTCGCCACTCACCCCCTGGTCATCGGTGAACTCGCCGTCGGGTCAATACGGCGCCGCGACCAATTCCTCGATCTGCTCGGTCAGTTGCCGAGCATGCCGGTCGCCAACAGCGATGAGGTACTCACGTTCATCGATGCCCGCAAGCTCTACGGCCAAGGACTCGGCATCGTCGATGTTCACCTGCTGGCTTCGGTGATGCTCCTGCCAGGCAGCACGCTGTGGACCCGTGACCCGGGCTTACTGAGTGCAGCCACGGCTCTCGGCCTGGCCTCCCCTTCCTAGCCGGGCGTTAAGCGGCGGGTTGTACCGCGCAAGACGCACCTGACCGACTCACGAGGCGTCGATCTTCTGGAGCGCAACACGTTGCCTGGGGGCGTTAGCCTGCTTTCCGTGCTCAGCGGTCGCCCACGCCTTGTCGCCGCCGGCCTCAGCCCGGCATTGGTGACCGCCCTGCTCATGGCGACCCCCGTTGGTGCATCGAGTGCCGATGCCACCCCCCGCGCCGGTATCGGCGTGCGCATCGACGCCGCGCTCAACGTCTCACCATCGACGTACACGCCGGGCCGACCGCTTGATGTCGCCATCTCCGGCACCCTCACCACAACCGCTCTCCGCGACGTCGTCTGCCACTCGCTGACACTCACAGCATCCCGAGGCGCCTTGCCGCTCATCACCCGCTACGCCTCCACGGATCGCACCCCGCAGCTCACGGGCGAGAGCCATACGCAAGAGGTGAGCGCCTTACTCGACATGGAGCCGGACGATCTCCCGGCGAGCGGACCCATCACGGTCACGGTCGACCTCGAGTGCTCGCCCATGGACGCCAAGGGGAACTGGGACGTGCTCGATGCCGTGTCGCAGCGCATCGCGAGCGGACGCATTCAGCCGGCGTCGGGCACGGTCGCGCTCTCGACCCGATGGCTCTTCCCCGACGATGACGAACGCGAGGTCCGGCCTGTCACGGTGAGCGTGACCGCCAGTGCGCCCATCACGATCTCCGTGAGCCGCGGCTCCAAGACGGTGTGGAAGGCGACGTCGTCGAAGGCGACGTACCAGGCAGCGATCCCGCTCGCGCGCACCCAGCAGTCCGGCACCTATCGCGTCCGCGTGACGATGGGCGGATCCACGACGACGACTGACTTCCGCGTCAGCCGCGGCTGGGCCCCGATCTATGACTCGGTGGCAGCGTGGCCGCGCTGTTCGACTCTCACGTGGTCCTACGACCCCGCGGGCGCACCGAGGGGTGGAGACATCGGAGTCGCGGACGACGTCGCGACTGTCCTCAAGCGGTACGCCGAGTTGACGGGACTGCGCTTCGAGCAGGTGGCGAAGGGACGGGCCGATATCGAGATCGGCTGGGCGCCGGCGGCCTGGGAGGACGGTGCGGAGGCGGCCGGCGGTGCATCCGAGAAGGACGGCGTTCTCGCGTCGGGTGTCCTCACGATGTTCACCAATAGCGAGTGGGCCACGACTGCCGGCTTCGGCGTGCGCGGACGCGGGGCACTGCTCTACCACGAGATCGGGCACATTCTCGGGCTCGGTCATGTGAGTGACGACCGTCTGCTGATGTATCCGGTGCACACGTTTGGCCAATCGCCCCTCGTGCCGCAGCAGGGCGATATCGCGGGCCTGCGCGAGCTCTATCGCCCGCAGTCCTGCCGCTAGAAGCCGATCACCATCTCCGCGGGCCGGCGGAAGGCGAAGCCGCTCGGCGGCGTGACCGACACGAGCTCCAGCGACGGCCACACGGCGAGCATCTCCTCGAGCGCGATGACGGTCTGCATGCGCGCGAGGTGGACGCCGAGGCAGTGGTGCGCACCCGACGAGAACGACATGCCGTGACGCGCATTGGCCCGGTGGATGTCGAAGCGCAGCGGGTCCGCGAACACCGACGGATCTCGGTTGGCCGCGATCACCGAGACCCCCACGAACTCGCGCGGGCCGATCGTGACGCCCTCGAGCTCGACGGGCTCCTTGGTCCAGCGCTCGATGAAGGCCACCGGCGGCATCCAGCGGATCGCCTCGTCGACCGCGCCGACCAGGAGTAAAGGATCAGCACGCACCTGCGCCATCGACTCCGGGTGCTGGAGGAGCAGCATGAGCGTGGTCATCACCGAGGCCTGGATCGTCTCGATCGCGCCGAACATCACCACGCGCAACTGCGCGGCGACCTCCTCCGGCGAGAGGTCGGATTCCTCCACCACCGCTGAGCGCGACAGTCCCTGCACCAGCAGGTCCGTCAACTCGGCACGGGCCGCCTCCGCCCGGCGCAGCGGCTCGGGATCGCCGGTGTACTCCATCGCAGAAGCGAACGCCGAGTAGAACGAGTCGATCTTGCGCACGTCGTCGAGCGGCAGGCCGATCACCTGCGCGGCGACGCCGACCGCGAAGGGCGCGGCAAACGACTCGGTGAGTTCCGCCGTGCCCGACATTGCTGCGATGAGTTCGCGTGCGTACGCACGGATCGGGTCGGCGTACGTGCGCTCGGTCTCGCGCGCCCGGAACGGCACCTCGAAGGGCTGGCGGTAACGCTCGTGCTCCTCGCCGTCGACGGTGAGCATCATGCGACCGAGCGAAGCGCGCACCATGTTCTGCTCGGCCTCGACAGTCGCCCCTGACTTCGGCAGCAGGATCTGGCGCGCGGGCTCGCGCTTGGTGATGAGCCAGCCACCCAGGGCGGGCAGCCAGGTGACCGGCTCGCGCTCGCGCAGGTCGTCGAGCACGTGCTCGCGTCCGGCGTCCTCGAGATCGGCCAACGTGACGGCAGCGCCGACAGGGAATGCCTGTCGGCGCTGCGCGTCCTCCTCTTCGGAGATAGTGATCTGGTCGAGCACTGCCTCAGGTCACCAGGTCGGCGATCGCATCGGCGTTCTCCTGCTTGCGTCGCAGTGAGCCGACGATGACGCCGATGATGAAGATGGCGAAGGGGCTAAGCACGAGGAACCAGCCCAGCGGGTTGAGCGCCCAGGCCTGGACGGTCGGATCGCTGCCCTCGGCGGCAGTGCCGGCGAAGATGGCGAACCGGCTCATCAGCAAATAGAGCCCGAGCACCAGGCCGATGACCGCCAGGATCGGCGCGATCATGGTGTGCCAGACCCGGGTGTCCACCTTGGACTTCCGGAAGTAGGCGATGACCGCGATGCTCACCAGGACCTCAACGACCACGATGGCAATAACCGCCACGGCGGACATCCAGTAGAAAAGGTTGAGGACCGGATCCCAGGCGCGGATCACGAAGATCGCGATGACAATGGCCGTGATGACCGAAACCGCGATGGATCCATTGCCAGGGGCGCCGAAGCGGTTGGTGTGATCGAGTCGCTTGCTGAAGACGCCCGCGCGACCCATCGCGAAGAAGTAGCGGGCCGAGGAGTTCTGGAAGGCCAGCAGGCCAGCGAAGAGGCTCGTGAGGACGAGCCAACTCATCACGGTGGCCATCCACTCGCCGACGTACTCCGCCGCGATAGAGAACAGCACGGCCGCCGGGTCGAGCAACGGGATGTCATCGACAGTCGAGCGCACTACTACCTGCTCGATCACCGCGTTGGACCCGAGTGCGGTGACCATGGCGAAGGTGACGAACGCGAAGACCACGCCGATGAGGATGATCGCGGCGTAGGTCGCCCGCGGCACCGTCTTCTTGGGCTCGCGCGACTCCTCGCCGTAGATCGCCGTCGCCTCGAAGCCGATGTAGGACGCGAACGCGAAGGCGAGGGCGATGCCGGCGGTGCCAGCGATGCCGCCGGCGAGCACGGCACCGGGGGCGAAGGATGCCGCGAAGTTGATGCCCTCCGGCCCTCCCTTGACGAAGACCGCGATCGCGGTGATCACGAGGGAGAGCAACTCGAGGGTGAGCAGGACGCCGAGCACCTTGGCGCCCACATCGACCGACAGCACGCTCAGCACGAGCACCAGGGCCCAGGCGATGAGCACCCAGACCCACCACGCGAGCTCGATGCCGAACTGCGCGGCCATCATGCCGCCCATCACGGCGCCGAAGAAGCCATAGATGGCGAGCTGGATGGTCAAGTAGGCCATGATCGACACGAACGCCGAGCCGACGCCGATATTGATGCCCAGCCCGCGGCCGACGTAGGCGAAGAAGGCTCCGGCGTTGGTCACGTGCTGGCTCATCGCCGAGTAGCCGACGCTGAACAGCAGCAGGATGATCGCGACCGCGAGATAGGCGCCGGGAACGCCGGCGCCGTTGCCCAGGACGATCGCGACGGGGACCGCACCGGTCATGCCCACGAGAGGCGCCGCCGCGGCGATGACGAAGAAGACGATGCCGAGGACACCGATGCGTCCCTTGCGCAGGGAGGTATCCGGGGTCTGGGGGGGTGCCGGCTGCAGGTCGGCCATGGGAGTGCCCTCCGAGGTGAGGGGGCCCGGTGATCGTGCGGGCCCTAATGAACGTGAGGGTGACGCACCGGGCCGTCGGGGTCAAGCACATTCGGCACATTAGTTCGGGGCCGAACGATCCCCCCGCTAGGCTGCGGTCGTGCCCGGATTCCTCCCGCCGTACACCCCCGACGGGGCGTCGGCCCTCGTGCCGGAGATGCCCTGGCACTACTCCGGAACCCTCCTCACCGTCGAGTACCGCACCGATGTCGACCGGGTGCGGGCCCTGCTGCCGCCCGATATCGACCTGGCCCCCGAGGACCCCGGGGCGGTCGCCTTCATCTGGGCCGACTGGCAGTCCTGCAGTGCCGATGGTCGCGAGCTGCTCGACCCGTCGCGCTCGCAATACCTCGAGACCTTCGCGGTCGTGCGCTGCGCGTTCCAAGGAACGACGTACAGCCGCTGCGTCCTCATCTGGGTGACCACCGACTTCGCGATCGGCCGCGGCTGGTTCCAGGGCTACCCCAAGAAGCTCGGCAGCATCTACGTCACGCGGGCGATGAACCACGGCAAGGCAGCGCCGCGCGTCGCACCCGGCGGCACCTTCGGCGCGACACTCGCGGCATACGACCACCGACTGGCGACGGCCAAGGTGACGCTCCGCGAACCGAGCGACACCAACGGCTTTGTCAACGCACTGCCGATGCTGCATCACCGCACGATGCCGAGCATCGCCGGCGGTGCCTTGAGCCTCGACCAGGTCGTGACGATGGGCGGCAAGGACGCCGACCTCGGCCAGCCCTGGCGCGGCGATGCCTCGCTCGAGCTCTTCGACTCCGAGTGGGATCAGCCGGCTTCGCTGCTGCCCGTGCGCGAGGTCATCGGCGGCTACTACCGCGAGGTGGGCACCACCTTCGCCGGAGGCACGCTGCTCGAGGACCGCTCCAAGCCGGTCTAGGCGGCATTTCCCTTAAAAAGGAAAAATGCTAAAGTCACCCGCGTGGCCAAGGCAAAGACGACGATCTACGTCGACGAGGACCTGCTCCGTGGCGCGCGCGTCTACGCAGCGCGCAAGGACATGAAGGACTCCGAGGTCCTCGAGCTCGCACTGCGCCGCCTGCTCGGGCGCGACGCCCTCGAAGCCATCTGGGCTCGCAACGCCGACGTCGATCCTGACGTGGCCGACCGCGTTGTCGCCGAGGAACTTCGTGCTGCGCGCGGTCGTTGACCCGGGCGTCTTCATCTCCGCGCTGATCTCTCCCAGTGGCACACCTGCCGAGCTGGTACGCCGCTGGCTCGCCGGCGAATTCCAGACCGTGTGGTCACCCGCACTACTCGACGAGTTCACAGAGGTCTGCTCCCGCGAACGATTCCGCCCGTGGTTCAGCGTCGGCGAGGCCGAGCGCATCGCCGAGGTCATTCGCGAGGGCGGGGAGCGATGCGAGGACATGATCGCTGTGGCTCCAGCACCGCCCGACCCCGACGATCGCTACCTCACGGATCTCCTCGTGACATCAGGCGCAGACGCACTCGTGACGGGCGACTCGGCCCTGCTCGCAGCATCCCCGGGGACCGGCCGGATCGTGTCACCTCGGGCATGGCTTGCACTGCTCGACGCTCTCGACCAGGAGTGACGGGCGTCCCCCTGGCACCTAGGCGCCGTGCACCGCTGCGCGTAGCCTGGTCGCATGCTCACCGTCGGGGCGCTCGTGGAGCTGCAGCGGCAATTCCCGGGCCTCATCGATGCCCCGGTAGCGCCGTTCACCATCGACGGGATCGCCTACGACACCGACGCGACCCCCGTCGTCATGGGCGTCGTCAA
>CAINGG010000069.1 GCA_903848435.1 uncultured Actinomycetes bacterium
GCAAGCCGTAGGCGCGGCAGGTGGCGAGGTCGTCCGCGCCGAACGCCGGCGCCTGGTGCACCAGGCCCGATCCGTCGTCGGTCGTGACGTAGTCGGCGAGGATGACGTAGTGGGCGTCGGGGATCTCGACGAGATCGAAGGGCCGCTGGTAGGGAGTGCGCTCGAGGTCGCGGCCGGTCAGCCGCTCGAGGACCTCGTATCCCTCTCCGAGCAGTGACGGCGCAAGGTCCTCGGCCACAACGAGGGTCTCGCCATCGGCTGTGCGCGCGACGACATAGGCAGCCTCGGGCTTGACGGCCACCGCGGTGTTGGACACGAGCGTCCAGGGGGTCGTCGTCCAGACGAGCAGGTTGACGCCCGGATGGCGCTCGGCGAGCGGGCCTTCCGTCACCGGGAATCGCACGTAGACCGACGGATCGACCACCGTTTCGTAGCCCTGGGCGAGTTCGTGGTCCGACAGTCCCGTGCCGCAGCGCGGGCAGTAGGGGGTAACGCGGTAGTCCTGCACGAGCAGGCCCTTGTCGAAGATCTGCTTGAGCGACCACCACACCGACTCGACGTACTCCGGCGCCATGGTCCAGTAGGCGTCGTCCATGTCGACCCAAAAGCCCATGCGGCGGGTCATCTGGTCGAACTCGTCGACGTGGCGCAGCACGGACTCGCGGCACTTGGCGTTGAACTCGGCGATGCCGAACTCCTCGATGTCCTTCTTGCCGGTGAAGCCGAGCTCCTTCTCGACCGCGAGCTCCACGGGCAGGCCGTGGCAGTCCCAGCCGGCCTTGCGCGGGACGTGGTAGCCCTTCATCGTGCGGTAGCGCGGGAAGATGTCCTTGAAAACACGGGCCTCGACATGGTGCGTGCCAGGCGTGCCGTTGGCGGTCGGCGGGCCCTCGTAGAACACCCAGAGGGGGTGACCCTCGGACTGGGCGACGGACTGATGGAAGACATCCTCGGACGCCCACAGGTCGAGGATCTCCCGCTCCATCGCCGGCAGGTCGACATGCGCCGGCACCTGGCGGTACATGGCCTACCTCCGGGGGATGCGGGATCGAGAGTGCAGCCTACCCGGGCCCTAGGCTCACTTCCGTGTCGACGTGGACCGCAGCAGCGAGGCTTCCATGAGACCGGTTCGCGCGGTGATCTTCGACTTCCATGCCACCCTGGTCGACCAGGGTGAGGCTGATGAGTGGCTGGATCTCGCCCTGGCCCGCGTGGGCAGTCCCGATCTCGGGGGTGATGTCGACCGCGCCGCCGTCGTGCACCGGCTGGACGAGATCTGGGTCTACGCCCGGGAGATAGATCCGCTCAGCGACCGGGACCTGTCGGCGCAGCTTCACCACGACATCTTCCATCGGATCATGGACGGTCACGTGCCCGACGAGCTGCGCCGTGCTCTGTACGACGTCATGTTCGACCAGTGGGTGGCCTACGACGAGGCGCCCGGCGTGCTCGAGGAGTTGCGTCGGCGCGGGATCCGCACGGCCATCCTGTCCAACATCGGCATCGACCTGCGGCCCATCATGGCGCGCGAGCGCCTCGTGCCCGATGCCGTCGTGCTCTCCTGCGAGGTGGGCGTGGTCAAGCCGGATGCCGGCATCTTCCGCGCTGCGCTGAAGGCGCTCGGCACGTCTGCGGAGGAGACCTTGATGGTGGGCGACAACTGGGCGGACGACGCCGCGGCATCCGCCCTCGGCATCCGCACCCTGATCCTCCCGCGGACGCGCGGGCGCGACCACGGCCTCGACATCGTGCTGCGCCTGACAGACTGAGGCATCGAGAGGGGACGTTCATGGACTTCGCATTCGATGCGACGGCGCAGGACTACCGGGAGCGGCTCCTGGCGTTCATGGACGCCCACGTCTATCCCAACGAGGCGACCTACTACGAGCAGGTGTCGCAACTCGACGACTACTGGGCGTGGAGTCGCACGCCGATCCTGCGCGACCTGCAGGCGAAGGCTCGTGAGCAGGGATTGTGGAATCTCTTCCTGCCCGGTGATCACGGCGCGGGACTGACCAACCTTCAGTACGCCCCGCTCGCGGAGATCACCGGCCGCAGTCCGGGCTTGGCACCGGCTGTCTTCAACTGCTCGGCACCCGACACGGGCAACATGGAGGTGCTCGCCATCGCGGGGTCGTCGGACCAGAAGGAGCGCTGGCTGCAACCACTGCTGGCCGCGCGCATTCGCTCGGGCTTCGCGATGACCGAGCCCGACGTGGCGTCCTCCGATGCCACCAATATCTCCACGTCGATCGTGCGCGATGGCGACGACTACGTCATCAACGGCCGCAAGTGGTGGATCACAGGGGCGATGAACCCCGACTGCGCCATCTTCATCGTGATGGGCAAGACCGATCCGTCAGCGGATCGGCATCGCCAGCAGTCGATGATCCTCGTCCCGCGCGATACGCCGGGTGTGGAGATCGTGCGCGGCATGCAGGTCCTCGGCTACGACGACCATGACCATGGTGGTCACGCTGAGATGGTCTTCCGCGACGTGCGCGTGCCGGCCAGCAACCTCATCGCGGGGGAGGGCGACGGCTTCTTCATCGCCCAGGCGCGCCTGGGCCCCGGGCGCATCCACCACTGCATGCGATCGATCGGCATGGCCGAACGTGCCATCGAGCTCATGTGCGAGCGCGTAGAGGAGCGCGTCACGTTCGGCCGCCCGCTGGCTGATCAGGGCGTCATTCGCGAGTGGATCGCGCGATCGCGCATCGAGATCGAGCAGTTGCGCCTTCTGACGCTCAAGGCCGCCTGGCTCATGGACACGGTCGGCGTGCGCGGCGCCCACACGGAGATCCAGGCGATCAAGATCGCCGCGCCCCTGACGGTTCAGGGCATCCTTGACCGCGCGATGCAGGCCTTCGGCGCGATGGGACTGTCGCAGGACACCCCGCTGGCGGCGATGTTCGCCGGCATCCGCACCCTGCGCCTGGCCGACGGGCCCGACGAGGTGCACCTGTCGGCGCTGGGCAAGCACGAGGTCAAGCGACAGCGGGAGCGGAGGGGTCAGGCCGGATAGACGTCGAGGTCCGTGGCCTTGACGCTGAGCCACGCATCCGCTCCCTCGTGAAGTCCGAGCGAGGCGACGGCACCCGGCGTCACGATGGCCGCGAGCGCCGGCGACGTGTCGACTTCCACCCGCACGACGTCGCCGCGTGACTCGATTGCCGTGATGCGGCCGGGCCAGGCATTGCGCGCGCTGCCCTCGGGCCGCTGGCGGTGCACGGCGATGGCCTCGGGACGGATGGCGACGAGGACAGGGCCCGTGATCGCCCGATTCGCCACCTGCACCGCACCACCTTCGGGGAGTGCGACCACGCCGTCGCGCGCATCTCCGCGCAGCATGTTGAGCCCGACGAGCTGCGCGACATAAGCCGAAGC
>CAINGG010000070.1 GCA_903848435.1 uncultured Actinomycetes bacterium
CGACGGTCCGTAAACCCCCGCCTGTGACGTGGTGGCTTCGGCGATGACATCGATCGCACCGATGGTGCCGGCGACTCCGGCCACCGCCGTGCCCGCGGTCACCTGCGTCTGCAGCCGCCGGTCGCGACGGCGATAGCGCGAGACCTCGCGCTTGGCCGCGGTGGCCAGGCGCTGGTGCTCGGCCTGCAACTGCCGGGCCTGGGGCGTGAGCCGCTGGGCGCGCGCGAGCCGCCATGCCTCGACCACGTCGAGGCCGCGCGCGATGCCGGCCTGCACCCTGCGCGCGAACTGGTCGCCATCGGACTTCGCCACGGATCCACCGTACGCCGGGAGGCGACGGCCCGTCGTGCCCACGTAGCCTCAAGGGGTGATGGGGCGACGAGGTCTGGCAGCGGCCCTGCTGGCCCTGCCGCTGGCTGCGTGCTCGCCGCCGTGGTCGTCGAGCCCGGCCCCGACGCCGTCCATGACCATCACTCCTCCCACGCCGGGCCTGGCGCGCTTCTACTCGCAGTCGCTGGACTGGCAGTCCTGCGGCGATGACGAGTGCGCGCGCCTGCTGGTGCCCGTCGATTACGCCGAGCCTGACGGCCAGACTCTCGAGCTGGCACTCCTGCGAGTGCCGGCCAAGGGCGATCGCGTGGGCTCGCTTGTCGTCAATCCGGGTGGTCCTGGAGCCAGCGGCGTGGAGTACGCCGCAGCCCGGGAGTACGTCGTGTCTGACGATGTCCTGGACCGATTCGATGTCGTGGGGTTCGATCCGCGCGGAGTCGGTGACTCCGCGCCGGTGCAGTGCGGCACGGATGCCGACCTCGATGCCCTGGTGGACTCCGACGGCACGCCGGACTCGCCGCAGGAAGAGGAGGAGCTCGCGCGCCTGGCCGCCGATTTCGTGGCGGCGTGCACGGCACCCGTGCCCGGCCTGCTCGAGCACATGGCAACCGCCGACTCGGCACGAGACATGGACGTCCTGCGAGCCGCACTCGGCCAGCAGCGCCTGGACTACCTCGGTGTTTCCTACGGCACGCACCTCGGGTCCACCTATGCGGCGCTCTTCCCCGACAACGTCGGGCGCTTCGTGCTCGATGGCCCGCTCCCGGCCGAGCTCACCGTCGAGGAGGTGACGCTCGAGCAAGGCCGCGGCTTCGAGGATGCGCTCGGCCGCTTCATGGATGACTGCCTGGGCCGGGACGACTGTCCGTTCACCGGCGACCGCGCCTCGGCACTGGCCGATTTACGCGCCCTGCTCGACGGCCTCGACGGCATGCCGGCATCGACCGGGGATCCGGCTCGCTACCTGACCGAGGGCGCGGCCACCTACGCGATCTTGATGCTTCTCTATGCCCCCGACTACGACTGGCCTCGATTGCGCGAGGCGCTGGGCGACCTGCGCGACGGCGATGGATCGACGCTGCAGGCGCGACTCGACGAGCGAATGCGCAGGGGCGAGGATGGCGCCTACCGCAACAACTCCAACGAGGCCTTCTACGCCGTCTCGTGCCTGGACCGCGCGGTGTCCGGAGGGATCGAGGCCTCGCGCGACTTCGCCGAGCAGTGGCGCACGGAGCTGCCGTTGCTCGGCGAGTACCTCGCGTGGGGCAACCTGCCCTGCTCGACGTGGCCGATTGCCACGGTCGCCCCGAGCCTGCCGGCCGGGCCGCTTCCGCCGATGCTCGTGGTCGCCACCACCCACGATCCGGCCACGCCGATCGCGTGGGGCGAGGTCCTCGTCGAGCAGCTCGGGAGCGCGACGCTGCTGATCCGCGATGGCGACGGACACACGGCGTACCGCGAGGGGTCGGACTGCATCGACAGCGCCGTCGATGCCTTCCTCTTCGACGGGGTGCTGCCCGAGCCCGGCACCGTCTGCACGTAGCCTTCGCGCATGACGACCGCGGTCCCGCAGGCCCCGCAGGTGGACCTGCGTTCCGACACGGTCACCCATCCGACGCCTGCCATGCGCGCAGCAATGGCATCGGCCCCCGTCGGTGACGACGTCTTCGGCGACGACCCCACCGTCATTGCCCTCGAGCGGCGGGCGGCAGCCCTGCTGGGCAAGGAGGCTGCGCTCTTCGTGCCGACCGGCACCATGGGCAACCTCGTCAGCCTGATGGCGCACGTGCCTCGCGGCGGGGAGATCATTGCGCCGGCCGAGTCGCACACCTTCAACGATGAGGCGGCCAACTACGCGGTTGTGGTGGCGGCAGGCCTACGGCCCGTCGCCGAGACGCCTGACGGCGTCATGCCAGTCGAGAAGGTCATCGATGCCATCCAGGACCACACCGATCCACACTGCGCCATCACCAGCCTGGTGATCGTCGAGAACTGCCACGCGCACACCATGAGTCGTCCGGTCACCCCGGACTACATGCGATCTCTCCGCGCGACGCTTCCGTCGGAGCTGCCGATTCACATTGACGGTGCACGCCTCTTCAACGCCGCCGTGGCACTCGGCGTACCCGTCCGCGATCTCGTGGCCGATGCCGACTCGGCGACGTTCTGCCTGAGCAAAGGTTTGGCGACCCCGGCGGGCAGCGTCGTCGTGGGGTCGGACGAATTCGTGTGGCGTGCGCGCCGCGCGCGCAAGCTCGTCGGTGGCGGGATGCGCCAGGTGGGCATCCTTGCGGCCGCGGGGCTCATCGCGCTCGAAGAAGGGCCGGACGGCACGGTCGCGCGGCTCGCCGAGGATCACGCGATGGCCCGAACCCTCGCCGAGGGCCTCGCGCACCAGCAGGGGATCGTGAGCCCAGGCCACATCGCGCAGCCCGATGGCGATCGGCTGGATCCGGAGCGAGTGGTGACCAACTTCGTGCTCTTCGCGGTCGAGGGTGGCCCGGCGCGGCGCACG
>CAINGG010000071.1 GCA_903848435.1 uncultured Actinomycetes bacterium
GTGGAGCGAGTCAACCCTTCCCCTCGACCTGCTGGAGCCCCTCGTCGCCGCCTATTGGGGCGTCCCGGATCCGGCGAAGGTCGCGCGCGCTCGGCTGTGGGCGCTCATGTCGCAGTACGGCTGGACGCTGTGGGCCGCCATTCAGGACTCGATCAGCCCCATCGACTTCGACTTCTGGGGGTGGGGGATGGAGAAGTTCGACCGCGCTGTGGAGACCTTCGACGGGCCGGACCTTCCGGGCCTGATCGATGCCGTGGCCGGTCGGTAGGGCGCTGCCGGTGCCACCTTCGCGGACGGATCCCGGCGTGTTGCTGCGCGAAGCCCCCGGCGAGGAGGACACTGCGGACCAATGAGGGTGGATGAGCCGCCCCCCGGCCGCGGTCCTCAGGAGGCCCCGGTGGCAGACACGTCGAAGTTGAGCGCCGACGAGCAACGCCTCGCCGAGCTCGGCTACAAGCAGGAACTGAACCGCAGTTGGAGCGGGTTCTCCAACTTCGCGATCTCCTTCTCGATCATCTCGATCCTGGCCGGCTGCTTCACCACCTTCGGCCAGGCCTGGAACAACGGCGGCCCCGTTGCCATCTCCATCGGGTGGCCGCTCATCTCGATCTTCATCCTCATCATCGGCCTCACGATGTCCGAGCTGGTGTCGGCATACCCGACCTCTGGCGGCATCTACTGGTGGGCGTGCGCCCTCGGCGGCCCCAAGGCTGGCTACTACACCGGCTGGCTCAACCTCATCGGCCTGTGGGCGGTCATCGCCTCCGTGAGCTACGGCTGCGCGACCTTCCTCGACCTGTCGCTGTCGGCCTTCAGTGAAGAGTGGGCTGCGGGCTACTCCCTGCAGCGCGTGTTCATCATGTTCATCATCGTCCTGGCGGCGGTGTCGATCCTCAATATCTTCAGCGGCGCCCTGATGGCCATGCTCAACAACGTGTCCGTGTGGTGGCACGTCATCGGCGCAGCCGTGATCGTGGTCATCCTGATCGTGCTCCCGCCGTCGCACATGAGCGTGTCCGACGTCTTCACCATGACCGTCAACAACAGCGGTGGCCTCAACGGCGGCGAGACATCCGGCCTGCTCTTCTGGCTCTACGTCCTTCCGCTCGGCTTCCTGCTGACGCAGTACACGATCACCGGCTTCGACGCCTCTGCTCACGTGTCGGAGGAGACGCAGGGTGCGGCCGACGCCGCGGCCAAGGGCATTTGGCGCTCGATCTTCTACTCGGCGATCGGCGGCTGGATCCTGCTGCTGACGTTCCTCTTTGCCGTGCAGGACCCCGAGGCGGTGACCGCCGGCGGCGGCGGTGTGGCCGTGATCTTCTTCCAGGCACTCGATGCGAAGGTTGCCGGAGCCGTCCTGCTCATCTCGACCATCGGCCAGTTCTTCTGCTCGATGTCGTGCATGACCAGCTGCTCGCGCATGATGTTCGCCTTCAGTCGCGATGGTGCCGTGCCCGGTGCGAAGTACTGGGCCAAGCTGAGCAAGTCGAAGGTGCCCGCCAATGCGGTCATCATGACCTCCATCATCGCCATCCTCATCACGCTGCCGGCCCTCGTCGAGGTCAACATCGGCACGCCGGACGCCCCGATCGTCGTGCCGACGGCCTTCTACGCCGTCGTGTCGGTCGCGGTCATCGGCCTCTACCTTGCCTTTGCCATCCCGATCTTCCTGCGGTGGCGAGCAGGGTCGAACTTCAAGCAGGGGCCGTGGAACCTCGGCAATAAGTGGAAGTGGATGGCGCCGGTCGCGGTCATCGAGATCGTCATCATCAGCATCTACTTCATCCTGCCAACCACCCCGATGGGCACTCCGCCGTTCCTGCGCTGGCTCAACGGCTCGCCAAGTGCCGAAGAAGTCCCGTTCGAGTGGAAGTTCGTCAACTACGCGCCCATCCTCACCATCGGCGCGCTGATCATCCTGTGGATCGCCTGGCACGTGTCGGCCAAGAAGTGGTTCACCGGGCCCAAGCGCACGATCGACCTCCCGCCGGGAGTGTCGTCGGCCGACGAGATCGCCCTCGAGCACGAGCACGACGGCTACCTCACCGGCGAGCACGACAAGAACAGCTAGCGAATCCATAGCGATGGGCCCCGGGTCATGACCCGGGGCCCATCGTTGTTGCGGAGGTCCTAGCCGCGGATGCGGGAGTTCGCGGGGTCGTACGGCGCCGTGAGCGATACGGCCACGGGCACGAGGCGGCCGCCGACGCTGATCGCCCAGTCGCCCGACAGGTCCGCGTCGCCGCGAACGTAGCCCAGGCCGACGCAGGCTCCTGTCGACGTGGCATAGGCGGCGCTCGTGACCTGGCCAGCACCGGAGCCGTCGCGCAGCATGAGCTCCCCGCCCCACAGCATCGCGGTCGGGTCGGCGGCCACCCACGACACGAGCCGGCGACGCGGCGAAGACTGGCGGGCGCCGTCGAGCGCGTCACGGCCGACGAAGCCGGCGGCGGACTTCGCGGCGAAGAGAAGTCCCGCTTCCACGGGGCCGTAGTCGGGGTTGAGCTCGGGGCCGAAGGCGCGGTAGCCCTTCTCCAGCCGAAGGGCGTTGATGGCGTAGTAGCCGGCATCGCGCACGCCGAGGTCAGCGCCGGCGGCCTTGAGCACGTCGTACACGCCCACGGCGAACTCAGCGGGCACGACGAGCTCCCAGCCGAGCTCGCCCACGTAGGTGATGCGGCTGGCCCGCACCGTGAAATCGCCGACGTCGACCAGGCGGCTGGTCGCGAAGGGGAAGCCGTCGGCGGAGAAGTCCGACAGGCTCACGCGGGTCAGGAGCTCGCGGCTGCTCGGGCCCATGACACCGATGACGGCGTAGGCGCTGCTGACATCGACGATGCTCACCGACATGCCCGGCTCGATGTGGTGCCGCAGCCAGTCGGCATCGCGCACGGGGGAGGCCGCTCCAGTGATCCAGAGGTACTCGTCATGGGCCAGACGGGTCACCGTGACGTCAGCCTCGTAGTTGCCGCGCGAATTGAGTACCGCGGTGTAGACGACGCGACCATCCGGCACGGCCACGTCGTTGGCGCACACGCGGGTCAGGAGTCGCTCGGCGTCCGGGCCGGTCACCAGCAGCTTGCCGAACGACGACTCGTCGAAGAGGGCAACCGCCTCGCGAGTGGCCCGCTGCTCCTCATCCACCCACGGGATCCAGGTCGGCTGGCCCCAGGAGTAGTCGATGACCGGCGGCGTGCCCTCCGGCGCGAAGAAGACCGGGCGCTCCCAGCCGAACTTCGACCCGAACGCGGCATTGGCCTGCGCCATGCGCTCGTGCAGCGGCGAGCGGCGGAAGGGACGGGCGGTGTCGAATTCGCGGTTGGGCCACGGCACGGCGTAGTGCAGGCCCAGCACCTCGCCCACGCGCGCACGCAACCACTGCGGGTTGTTGTTGAAATCACCGAAGCGACGGATGTCGACCGAGACCAGGTCCCCCTGCGGCTCGCCGGCGACGATCCATTCGGCCAGCGCGCGGCCGGCCCCGCCCGCTGAGGCGATGCCGACCGAGTTGAACCCGGCCCCCACGTAGAAGTTCCGGACGTTGGGTGCCTCGCCCAGAATGAACTGGTTGTCGGGAGTGAACGACTCTGGTCCGTTGTAGAACTTCTTGATGCCGGTCTCCTGCAGCACGGGCACGCGATGCAGCGCGGAGTCCATGAGGATGGCGAAGTGGTCCCAGTCCTCCTCGAGCAGGCTGAACTCGAAGGGGTGCGGGATCGCTGTCGGCGCCACCCACGGCTTGGCGACGGGCTCAAATCCGCCGACCACGAGGCCGCCGACCTCTTCCTTCATGTAGGTGTAGCCGTCGGGGTCGCGCAGGATGGGCGTCATGCGGGCCACGCCCTCGATGGCCTCGGTCACGACGTAGAAGTGCTCCGCGGAGTGGAGTGGGACAGTGACGCCGACCATCTGGCCGATCGCATGCGCCCATTGACCGGCGCAGTTGACGACGATCTCGGCCTCGATGTCGCCACGATCGGTCGTCACGCCCGTGACGGCACCGTCTCGCACGGCGATGCCGAGTACGCGCGTGCGCTCGCAGATCGTGACCCCACGCATGCGCGCCCCGCGTGCGAGGGCCTGCGTCACGTCGGCCGGATTCACCGTGCCGTCTCGCGGCAACCAGATCGCACCCTGGAGATCGGCGGTCTCCAGGTGCGGCCAGAGCTCGCGGGCGCGGTCGGGTGAGATGACCTCGCACTCCAGGTCATAGGCCTCGGCGGCTGCTGCTGTGCGTAGAAGTTGCTCCATGCGCTCAGGGGTGCGTGCGACCGTGACGCCGCCGCACTGCTTCCAGCCGGTGCCGAGCCCGGTCTCCTCCTCGAGCGAGGCGTAGAGCGCCGCGGAGTACTGCACGAGGCGCGTGCCGGACTCGGTCGCGCGCAACTGACCGACCAGGCCCGCGGCGTGCCATGTCGTGCCGCACGACAACTGGCCCTGCTCCACGAGTGTCACGTCGGTCACGCCGAGGGCGGCCAGGTGGTAGGCCACGGAAGTGCCCACCGCGCCGCCACCGATGACGACGACGCGCGAGCGCGAGGGCAGTTCGGAACTCATGACGTCATCCCATCACAGCGGCGGCGGTTCAGCCGTCGACGCCGATGACCAGGGGTTCGTCGACCGCTGCCCGGGCGGTCGCCTCGGGTGGGAGCGTGAACGGACGAGTGGGCCGGATGAAGGGCAGGCGCCCGGACCAGATCTCGCGCCCGCCCTGCGAGACGACGAAGCGGGGCCGATTCATCGATCGGGCGGTCTGCAGCCGCAGGGGCGCGGCGTCGCCCGGTGTCACGCGATCGGGGCAGCACCACAGCAGGGGTGGCTCGACGTGCACCGGGACACCAAGGGTCGGCCAGCGCTTGTCGTCGAGCCAGGCGGCGACCGCGTTGACTGTGCGCTGGCCGTCCAGAGCGCAGGCGTCGGCGGTGGTCGCCGGATGGAGCAGGTTGCCCGCCGCGAAGATCCCCGGTGCCGAGGTGCGCAGGCCCGTGTCGACCGACGGCCCCCGTGTGCCGGCATCGATGTCCAGACCCGCGCGTACGGCCAGATCGCTCTCGGGGATCCAGTCGCCGGTAAAGACAACGGTGTCGCACTCGATGCGGCCGCGGCGACCATCGGCGTGCTCGATCGTCACGCCAGTCACGCATCCGTTCCCCTGGATGTCGGTGACTCGCGTCCGCGTCAGAAGGGGGAATCGATAGCGCAGACGCGCGGCGGCGTCGAAGGCCGCGAACGACGTGTGCTCGTCGAGTTCGGTCACCATCGCGACCGTCGTGCAACCGGCATCTGCCAGGGTCACCACGGCGGAGTAGGACACGTGCTCGGCCCCGACCACGACCGCCCGGCTGCCGGGGGAGCCGTGGCCGAGGTGCACGAGGCGCTGCAGCCAGCCCGTCGTGTACACCCCGCCGGGTCGATCGCCCGGCACGAGCCGCGCGGTGCGCGGACGCTCGCGGCACCCGGTCGCCAGGAGCACGGCCCGCACCGACACGCGCTCGCGTCCGGATGGCGAGGTGATGTCGAGGTCGGCCCCGTCGCCGGTGGGTCGCAGGTCGGTCACCGTCGCGCGCAGGCTGATGGCAGCGCCCGCGTCGTCGGCGCGCTCGACGAGGCTCCGCGCGTACGCCGGCCCGCTCATGACCCGCCGCAGGTCGCGCAGGCCGTAGCCGGGGTGAGCCGAGTGGCGCGGCACGCCCCCGGCCTCCTCGTCGCGCTCGACCACGCGCACGTCGAGGCCACGGCGCGCGAGGCCCGCGGCGGCGGTGAGCCCGGCCGGACCTGCGCCGACGATGACGACGTCGGTCACGACTCACCCAGCAGGGCCGTGAGCCGCGCCCCGCAGTGGAAGCCCTGGCAGCGTCCGGCGAGCGCACGCGTGCGTCGACGCAGGCCATCGACGTCTCGCGCGGGGATCTCGCTCGCGAGGGCATCGCGCACCTCGCCGGCGCTCACGCGCTCGCACAGGCACACCAGGTCGCCGTATGCCGGATCGCGGGCGATGAGCGCGGCATCGGCGTAGGGCCGCATCCGGTCCTCGGCCAGGTTGGGCATGCGCA
>CAINGG010000072.1 GCA_903848435.1 uncultured Actinomycetes bacterium
GCTGCACCGGTGACGACTCGTGTGCGGCAAACGCGCTCAGCAGCCTGACGCTCCCTGCCCCGACGACACGTGGTCAGATCAAGGTCGCCGACTTCTTCCAGCTTGGACGCAATTCCCTGGTCGGGGCCTACACGATCACCGTGACGTCCGCGAACGCCTACGGCAACAGCGCCACCGCGCGGGGCACGGTCTACCTGACGGCCGACTTCATCGCCCAGCTGACCGCCTCCCAGCAGGCCGTGAAGGAGGCCAAGGAAGTGCCGCCGACCCTGGCCAAGTTGGACGCCCAGGAGTGCGCGGCGGGAGCGATCTCCGGCGCTACCCCCTGGGGCACCTGCACCAACGACGTCTGGACGCCCAAGCCGGGCACGGGCTAGGCCACGTTCACGCTCCTCGCGCCGAAGGGCGCTTTGCCTGACGCCCCGTAGACTCCCCGGATTGGCTCGGGAAGGCCGATCGACGCGGAGGTAGTGCCATGGGTGAGTCGCCGTTCTGGGGCCCGGACTTCGAGCAGTTGTCGGCGGAGGATCCGGAGATCGCCGGGATCCTCCTGTCGGAGCTCGATCGCGCGCGCGGGGGGCTGCAGCTCATCGCCAGCGAGAACTTCACGTCGCCCGCGGTGCTGGCGGCGCTCGGCTCGACTCTGAGCAATAAGTACGCCGAGGGATACCCGGGCAAGCGCTACTACGGCGGCTGCGCCGAGGTCGACAAGGCGGAGGTCATCGGCATCGAGCGCGCCAAGCAGCTCTTCGGTGCCGAGCACGCCAACCTGCAGCCCCACAGCGGTGCCAGCGCCAACCTCGCCGCCTACGGAGCCTTCGTGAAGCCCGGCGAGACCGTGCTCGCCATGAGCCTCCCGCACGGTGGCCACCTGACCCACGGTTCCAAGGTCAACTTCTCGGGCAAGTGGTTCGAGGTCGTGTCCTACGGCGTTCGCGAGGACACCGAGACGATCGACTACGACGAGGTGCGCGCCATCGCGCTGCAGCACCGGCCCCGCCTGATCATCTGCGGTGCGACCGCCTACCCGCGTCTGATCGATTTCGCGGCGTTCCGCCAGATTGCCGATGAGGTCGGCGCGATCCTCATGGTCGACGCGGCCCACTTCATCGGGCTCGTGGCTGGCAAGGCCATCCCGAGCCCCGTTCCCTACGCCGACGTGGTGACCTTCACCACCCACAAGGTGCTGCGCGGGCCGCGCGGCGGCATGGTCCTGTGCAAGGCCGAGCATGCGGCGGCCATCGACAAGGCGGTCTTCCCGATGATGCAGGGCGGCCCGCTCATGCATGCCGTGGCCGCCAAGGCGGTGGCGCTCAAGGAAGCCATGTCGCCCGACTACCAGTCCTACGCCGCCCAGGTCATCCGCAACGCCCAGGCGCTCAGTGCGGAGCTCGCCGCCCAGGGCATGCGCCCGGTCAGCGGTGGCACCGACACGCACCTCGCTCTCATTGACCTGCGCGGCGTTGGCGTGACGGGTGCCGACGCCGAGGTGCGGTGCGATGCCGCGCGCATCACCCTCAACAAGAACGCGATTCCCTACGACCCGCAGCCGCCCACGGTCGGCTCCGGCATCCGTGTGGGCACTCCGTCGGTGACGACCCAGGGGATGGGCGAGGCCGAGATGGCCGTGATCGGTCGCCTGATCGGCACGGCCGTCACCAACCCGGCCGCCGCAGCCGCGGTCGCCGACGAGGTGAGCGATCTCGTCGCCCGCTTCCCCGCCTACGCTCAGACGCCGGTCGGCGTCTAGGGAGGGTCGTGCGCGAGTACCTCCTGTGCCTCGCTGCGGCGGCGGCGGTCACCTACCTGACCGTGCCGCTCGCGCGAGCACTGGCACTGCGCTGGGGTGCCCTGGCGGAGGTGCGCGACCGCGACGTGCACGACACGCCGACCCCACGCCTCGGCGGCCTCGCCATGCTGGCGGGCCTCATCGCGGGGCTGCTGCTTGCGAGCAAGTTGCCGCAGATGAGCTCGGTCTTCACAGGCGAGGCTCGCGCGCCGCTCGCGCTGCTCGGTGGCGTGGGGATCATCGTGGCCCTGGGCCTGGTCGATGACCGCTGGGGCTTGGCCGCTCCCACCAAGCTCGCCGGTCAGGTGCTGGCCGCATCGGTGATGGCCCTGCAGGGCATCTCGATCATCTGGCTGCCCTTCGGCGGCACCCTCGTGCTCGATCCCGTCACCAGCGTCCTGCTGACCGTGCTCGTCGTCCTGGTGTGCATCAACGCCATCAACATGGTGGATGGGCTCGACGGCCTCGCCGCTGGCATCGTGGCCGTAGCCGCGCTGGCCTTTTTCGCCTACTCCTACCTGCTGTCCGTGGAGGTCGGCTTCGAGCGGGCCACCCTGGCCACCCTCATTTCGGCACTCCTGGTGGGCATGTGCGTGGGCTTCCTGCCCTACAACGTCTACCCAGCGCGCATCTTCATGGGCGACACCGGTTCCATGCTCCTCGGCTTCCTCATGGCCGCGGCGATCATCACGCTGTCGGGGCAGATCGACCCCAGCGCGATCGAGGGGGGCACCTTGCTGCCTGCCCTCTTGCCGATCCTGCTCCCGCTCGCCGTACTCGTCCTGCCCTTCCTCGACCTCGCCCTCGCCGTCCTTCGACGCACGCGCAAGCGCCGCTCGCCGTTCGCCCCCGACAAGCAGCACCTCCACCATCGCCTGCTGGAGATGGGGCATTCGCAGAGACGCACGGTGCTGTTGATGTACGCGTGGACTGCTGTGGTTGCTGCTGCGGCCCTGACCATGGCTTTCGTTCCGTTCGCCTACGGCATCCTCATCCTGGTCGTCGGGACCCTCGCGATCGCCGCCGTGGCACTGCGCCCGCGGTGGGAGAAGGCCCGCCGTCAGCGGTCCCGCGAGGTGTCGCGCACCGGGACGTAGCCGCCCGTCAGACCTCCAGGGTGCACCCCATTGCCACCGTGGTAGCGTGCCGAAGGCGGTCCCGTGGAGCTCGTTCCCGGCCGTCTTGTCCGTGGGAGGTTTCATGGCGACGCCGCTGCAAGAGGCGCCGTTTGTCCTACCGTCGGTGGCGTTTCGTCCCGTGCGGCTCGCCGCCATCTGTGCCGTTCTTGCCGCTCTGGCCATCGGGCTCTCGGCCTGGGCCGGCGCCATCATGTTCGGCGTCTTCTTGGCCATCGGCCTGGCTCTGGGCTTGCTCAACGCGCTGCTCGTGA
>CAINGG010000073.1 GCA_903848435.1 uncultured Actinomycetes bacterium
GGCACCAGATCCTTGCCGCGCAGCGACTTGATCCACCGGCCGAATGGGCGCACCACCTTGTTGGCCAGGTGGCCGAGCTTGGTGGCGAGGGACTCGCTGCGTACGACGAGGATGAGCAGGATGACGGCAGCGGCGAGGACAGCGAAGCCGATGAGGGCCACCGCGACGTAGGCACCGCCGTCGGCTCCGCCGAGGATCAACGCGCCCACACCCAGGATCGGGAAACCCAGCGTGACGAAGACGCTCCACAGGCCCACGACCGCGATCGCGGACGTCGATGCGGCGGGCGTGATGCTGTAGGAAGCGAGCATGCCGTACTGCACGGCCAGGCCGACCGCCCCGCCGGCCGGTACGCCATTGCTGATCGCGAACGCAGCCTGGTTGATCTGCTGCCCCTGCCAGTAGCGGAGTCCAGGAACCGCCGCCACGAACGGAAAGCCGTAGACCGCGAGGTAGATGAGGACCGCCACGACGATGACGAAGACCGCCGGCCAGCCCATGTTCTCGAGAGCTGCGAGGGCGTCGGAGTAACTGCCGATCGTGGGGATGACCTTCCAGAAGATCAGCACGATGAAGACGAGGCCGATGACTCCGAGGATGATCGACTTCTTCTTGTCGAGGGTTACCTGGGTGGGGGGCGCGCTCGCGCTTGGCGTCGCGGGCCCGGTCGACGACGTGGGCGCGTTCGACTCGTCGGCCATGAGCCCTCCCTGATCTTCGGGTCGTGCGGGTGGCTGCACCCTACGCCCTTCGCGCGCGACGGGGGTCCCCGCGGGGACCCGGTGCGGCCCTCTTGGCAGGATGACGCCATGCACCTCGACCACGTCTCCTACGCCTGTGCTCCCGGCGAACTCGCGGAGGTGGTCCAGCGCCTGGGCGCCGATCTCGGTGCTCCCTTCACCGACGGCGGCATCCACCCCTCCTTCGGCACGCGCAACTTCGTCCTGCCGTTGGCTGACGGCACCTACATCGAGGTCGTGGCCGCGCTCGACCATCCAGCGGCCGAGAAGGCCCCGTTCGGCCGCGCCGTGCGCCAGCGAGCCGACGAGGGCGGCGGATGGCTGGGCTGGGTGATTGCCGTCGACGACATCGCATCGCTCGAGTCACGACTCGGGCGCAGCAGCGTCGCAGGTCATCGGATTCGGCCGGATGGCTCGGACCTGCGATGGCGGCAGATCGGCGTGCTTGATCTTCTCGACGATCCGCAACTGCCCTACTTCATCGAATGGGAGCGCGGGAGCGAGCACCCGTCCAGTCACGGCAGCGAGGTGAGGCTGGCAAGCATCGAGATGTGCGGCAGCCCCGAAGTCCTCGGCTCGTGGCTGGGTGATTCCTCCGGCGCCGGTGTCTCCATTTCGTGGGTCGACGCTGACGATCACGGCCTCGTCGCCTGCAACTTCCTCACGGCCCGGGGTTTCGTCCGCATCGACTGACCGCTCTCCGCTACGGTCCCCGTATGAGCGACCCCCAGGCGACGGCTGCAGCATCCACTCCGACGGCCCCGGAGGCGGATTCGCCCACCGCGTCGGCGTTGGGGGTGCCCCCCACGCTCAAGACGGCCGCCGGCATCACCTGGCGTGTGCTGATCCTGCTTGCCGGCCTGGCTGTCATCTTCTTCATTCTGGGGCAGATCTTCATCGTCGTCGTGGCGCTGTTCCTGGCCGCGTTCTTCACAGCGCTGGCCTCGCCGATCATGAACTTCCTGCGCAAGCGCGCGCACATGCACAAGGCCGTCGCCATGATCCTCGCGATCATCCTCATCGCCGTGGGTGCCATCGTCGTGCTGACCGTCGTCATCCGCTCGATCATCGAAGAGGGCCCGCAACTCGCCACCTCGTTCCAAGACTCGATGTCCGAGCTGCAGAAGTGGGCCTCGGGTCCGCCGCTGAATCTGTCCAATGACGACTTCCAGGGCTACATCACCGACGTCGAGAACTGGGGCAAGAACTTCGCCCTCGATATCGGACAGTCGGCCCTGGGTTCCGTGGGCGACCTGGTCCTGGGTGGCTCCGTCTTCATCTTCGGCGTCATCTTCTTCATGATGTCCCCGCAAATGATCTGGAACTGGGTCGTGAGCTGGATGCCCACTCGCTCTCGCCCCTACGTCAATACCTCCGGCGACCTGGCCTGGGATTCGCTCTCCGGCTACACGCGCGGAGTCGTCGTCGTCGCCCTGTGCGACTCGATCCTGGTCTTCATCGGGCTACTCATCCTTCAAGTGCCGATGGCCCCTGCCCTGGCCGCGATCGTGTTCTTCGGCGCCTTCATTCCCGTCATCGGGGCTCCCATCGCGACATTCTTTGCTGCGATCGTTGCCCTGGCCGAACGCGGACCGATCGTCGCATTGCTGGTCGTCGCCCTCACCGTGGTGGTGGGCTCCTTCGATGGTGACGTCATGCAGCCGCTCGTGATGGGTAAGGCGGTCAGCCTTAACCCGCTTGCGATCATCATTCTCATTGCCATCGGATCCATCGTTCTCGGCATCATCGGCGCCCTCGTCGCCGTGCCCCTGGGCGCAGCTGTCTACCGCGTGATGAAGTACCTGACCGGACGCGACCCGGAGCATCCGCTCCCCGGCCGCGATCCACCGGTTACCACCGAGGCAGCGACTTCCCCGGGTTGAGGATCCCCAGGGGGTCGATGGACTCCTTGATGCGCATGTGCAGGTCTCGTGCAGGCTCGTCGAGTTCCGCAGCGAGTGCGCGACGCTTGAGCAGGCCTACGCCGTGCTCCCCCGTGACCGACCCGCCGAGCTGGATGGCCACCTCGAGGATGTCGTCGAATGCCAGGAGCGCGCGCTCTGCCGCAGCGGCATCGCCCCGCGGGATCACGATGGTCGGGTGCAGGTTGCCATCGCCCGCGTGGCCGAAGGATCCGATCATCACCTCGCGCTGCGCGGCGATCTCCTCGATGCGCCGCACGGACTCGGCGAAGCGGGACCGCGGCACTGACACATCGTCCAAGAGCCAGTCGCCCAGGGCCTCCAGCGCCGGGATGGCCATGCGGCGCGCGCCCATGAGCATCTCCGACTGCTCCTGGTCCTCTGACCGATAGGCCTCCGCGGCCCCGGCCGCGTCGCATGCCGCGAGAATGATGTCGGCATCGGCAGTGCCGGCCGCACCGGGCAGGTCGGTCTGGGCAAGGAGCAGGGCGCCCGCATCCGCGGGCAGTCCCGACGGGCGCCACTTCTCGACGGCCTGCATGGTGGTGCGGTCGAGGATCTCCAGGATGCTGGGCGTCGTGCGCCGCATGATGTCCTCGACGGCCCGACCGGCGGTGCCGATCTCGTCGAAGACCGCCACGACGGTCGTCGCCGGAGGCGGCAGGGGCCGCAGCCGCAGGCGCGCCATGGTGACAACGCCCAGCGTGCCCTCGCTGCCCACCATCAGCGCCGTGAGGTCGTATCCCGCCACCCCCTTGATGGATCGACGTCCGATGCGCGTGATCCGTCCGTCTGGCAGCACGACCTCCAGACCAAGAACGGCATCGCGGGTCACGCCGTACTTGACGCAGCACAGGCCACCGGCGTTGGTGTTGACGTTGCCGCCGATCGAGCAGAAGTCCTTGCTGGCCGGATCCGGGGCGTACCACAGGCCGAACTTCGCAACGTGCTCGCGCAATTCGGTGTTGTAGATGCCGGGCTGGGTCTCGACGTAGCCGTTGGCCACATCGACGTCAAGCACCTGGCGCATGCGCTCGAGGCAGAGAATGAGCGACCCGTCGATGGCATTGGAGCCTCCGGTCAACCCGGATCCTGCGCCCCGGGGCACGACGGGCACTCGGTTGTCGTGGCAAGCACGCATGATGGCACTGACCTGCTCGACTGCGCGCGGGAAGACAACGGCAAAGGGCTGACCCGCCTCAGAGCCCATCGACCGGTCGAAGCGATAGGACTCGAGGATGTCGGTGTCGGTGACGATGTCGCCCTCTGGCAAGGTCGCTGCGGCCGCGGCGAGGACGGCGTCCTCCGGGCTCATGCGCACCCGTGTACGACCGCTGCGATCGTGTCGATCGCCAGCCTCAGGTCGCCGTAGGACGGCGCCGCATTGACCAGGATCGCGAAGCTCTTCCACTCCCCGTCGCGGCCTCGCGTGACACCGGCCAACGTGTTGACGCCGGTGAGCGAACCCGTCTTGGCGAAGACGTCGCCCTTGGCGCAGCTCGCGGGCGGTGCGGAGAAGCGATAGGCCAGCGTGCCGGTCTCCCCCGCGACGGGGAGTCCGTCGAAGGCGGGGCTCAGTTCCGGATGCTTGCCATCGACCACGAGGTCGAGTACGTCGGTGAGCGTGCGAGCCGTGAGCCGATTGTGCGAGCTCAGGCCGCTGCCATCGACCAGTCGGAGCGGCGCCGTGTCGATCCCCAGGGCTGATAGCGCCTCACGGGCGGCCGCCGACGAACTCGACCAGGTAGCCGGATAGCCACGACCCAGTGCAACCTGGCGGAAGAGGATCTCTGCGACGTTGTTCTCGCTCACGCGCAGCATGAGCTCCACAGCATCACTCAGACGATTGTCGTCGAAGGATGCGATCTGCTCAGCGTCGTCCTTGGCCACCGTGCGTCCCGCATAGGCGACGGACACCCCCTTATCGCGAAGCGCGGCGACAAAGATGGCAAGCGCTGTCGCCGTCGTATCCGAGGAGTACTCCCCGACGATGGCGAGGGAGCGGACGGCTGCGGCATAGGACGGGCTGTCACCCGGTGCCCATCCCTTGGCCGGCGTCGGCGACGGGAAGAGGTAATCGTCCAATGAGAGTTGGAAGGGACCCTTAGTACCTTGTCGCTCAAGGGTGCGCGCCGTGCGCGCAGCCAGTCGCGTGAGGTCGGCCGCTGTCAGGATCGGATCACCGCCTCCCACGAGGATGAGCTGCCGCGGGGACGGGCCACGAACTACGCGCGTGACGAAGCGGTGATCGGGCCCCAGGGTGCTCAGCGACGTAGCCGCGGTGATCAGCTTCATCGTGGATGCGGGAATCTGCCGTGCGTCAGCACCTCGCTCAAAGATGGCAGCCCCGGTATCCGCGTCAGCGACATAGACGGTCACGTCACTGCCAAGGGCGCTGGCAGCAGCTGGGCCCCTCAGGTCGCGCGCGATCTGCGCATCGACTGCCGTCGTGGCCTGCGCGGAGGGCGCGACAAGAAGGGCCCCGGCCACCACGGGGCCGACGAGCGCGGCGAGCCATGGGCTCCGGCTCACGCGCCCGCCTTGAGGCGCATGAGCCTCTCGAACACCGGCGCATAGCCGATCGGGGCGATCCGCGCGGCGATGTCGCCGGCATAGGCTTCTGGGCCGATCAGCACGCGGCCCTTCCGACGCTCGGTGCCATCGACGATCTTGCGGGCTGCGACGGCTGGATCGATGACCAGGAACTTGTCGAAGATCTCCAGGCCCGTCTCCCATTCGGCCTCACTCACCGCCACGCCGCGCCGCGCACTGCGCGCGATGCCAGTGCGGATTCCGCCGGGGTGCACAGCAGTCACCCCGATACCGCGCGGCTTGAGCTCCTCGCGCAGGGACAGGCTGAAGCCTCGCACGCCGAACTTGCTCGCCGAGTATGTCGCGTTGCCGATCGGCGCAATGAGACCGAAGAGCGACGACATGTTGGTGATGTGCGCACCGCGCTCAAGATGGGGCAGGAAAGCTGACGTGACCGCCAGAACGCCCCTCAGATTGATGGAGAGCAGCCAGTCCACATCGTCCATAGACACCTGCTCGAAGCGTCCGGCCAGGGCAACCCCCGCGTTGTTGACCACGAGGCTGACTCGTCCATGGGCAGCCATCGCCTGCTCGGCGAGCTCCAGCGCAGCGTCCTTCTCGGTCAGATCGAGCGCGTGCGTGCTGACCTCACGGTCGGGACGACGGGTCCGAACTCTCTCGGCAACCGCTGCCAGGCCCTCCTTGTCACGATCGACGAGGACGAGGTGGCTCCCGCGGCGGGCGAGCCGCTCAGCCACGGCCGAGCCAATGCCACCGGCCGCCCCCGTGACGACAGCGACGCCGCCGTCGATGACGTAGTGGTCACGTCGCAACATGCGTGCGCTCCTTCTTATGGCGGATCCGGTAGGCCTCAGGGTCGAAGCGTCGCATGATTCGAGCGAATCCGTGGGTGGTGCCCGGCCACAGGGACACATTACGTCCGTGCTCGTTCTGGTACCACGATTGACACCCGCCCTGCTGCCACACCGTCGACGCCAACCGCTCATCGATATCGCGCGAGTACCCGGCCTGGCGGTCCGGGTCCACCTCGTGGACGAGCCCGGATGCGATGGCCGGGGTGAGGTAATCGATCTGGGCCTCTGACATGAGGACCACCGAGGAGTGACCCAGCCCTGTATTGGGTCCCTGCAGCATGTAGAAGTTGGGGAATCCCGCCACTGTCGTACCGCGGTAGGCGGTCATGCCATTGCGATGGAAGGCCGTCTCGAGGGTCTCCCCTTCGCGGCCCACCACATGACTGGCCAGCGGCGGGTGCAGGACGTTGAAGCCGGTAGCCCAGATGATGACGTCGACATCGTGCTCGACCCCGTCGGCGTCCACGACGCCGCGGGGCGTGATGCGCGCGAGAGCGGGAGTCACGGTGACATTGGCGCGCATGAGAGCCGGGTAGTAGTCGTCGCTCACGAGAATCCGCTTGCAGCCCATGTCGTAGTGGGGCGTGACCTTCGCGCGCAGGGCCGGGTCGGGCACCTGCTTCTCCAGGTGGCGACGGGCCATGCGCTCGCCCAAGGCGCGGAAGGGCCCTTGGCGAGTGAAGGACAGCAGTTGCACCTCGCGCGCCCAAGAGGACGCACCCCGCATCGCCTGCTGAAGGGGAGGGACAGCGGCGAGGGCCGAGCGATACCACTCGGGGACGGCCCGGTCACGCCGCGGCAGCACCCACGGGGGGGTGCGCTGCATGACCAGGAGTTCGTCGACCTCGGGAGCGATGGCTGGGATCACCTGGATCGCTGATGCCCCGGTGCCGACGACAGCAACGCGCTTGCCAGCAAGGTCAACGCCGTGGTCCCAGCGAGCCGTATGCATGATCGGGCCCTGGAAGTCCTCGGCACCGGGCACGCGCGGATACTCAGGCTCGGTCAGTCCGCCGCACGCGCTGATGAGCACATCGGCGGTGAGATCGCCCCGAGTCGTCGAGATCCGCCACACCAGAGCACCGTCGTCCCAGTGCGCGCGAAGCACCTCGGTGTCGAGACGGATATCCGACCCGAGTCCGAAGATCTCGACGACCTGCTCGAGGTAGTCGCGGATCTCGGCCTGCCCAGCGAACTTGCGTGTCCAGCCCGGCCACGGCGCCACCGCTAGCTCATAGAGCCGACTCTGCACGTCGCAGGCGCAGCCGGGATACGTGTTGGCACGCCACGCGCCGCCGACCTGCGAACCGCGCTCGAGGATCGCCAGGTCGACGACTCCCGCGCGGCGCAACGAGATGGCGGCGCCGATACCCGAGAATCCGGCGCCGACGATGCAGGCGCGCACGTGCTCGGTCATCGGACGACTGTAGCCCCCGGGGGCGCCTCAAGCAGGGCCACGATCGAGAGCGCAACGTCCTTCGCGGATGGCAGATGCCCCCCGGGGGCGCTTGCTGCCATCTCGGCGCGCACCTGCTCGATCGAGTGGCCCGTCGCGCTTGCCTTAGCCGCGATCATGCGCTCGGTGCGGGGGCTGTCGAAGTACGCCGGTGCCACGAGATGCACCGACGCACCCCGTCGATGCAGTGGCGCCTCGAGCTGACGCACGAGATTGGCCAGCGCGGCATTGGCCACGCCGGCGAGCGGCGCATGCTCCGTGGGCTCAAAGCCCAGGTGTCCACCCACCGCCACCACGCGTGATCCCTCGCCGATCCGAGAGTCGACGGCCCGCAGCAGGCGCAGGAGTCCCCCCGCCTTGATGTTCACGGCCGCACCCAGCAGGGCCGGATCGACCTCCATGACGTGGGGGGCCGGGGGAAGCCCGACACTATGGACGGCAATCGCCAGGTCGCCGGCCGGCAAGGCCGCGCGCAACTCGTCGATCGAGCCGTCCTCTCCGACGTCAGCAGCGATAGAGCAGGCTTCCCCCGCATCGCAGGGAGCGCCCGACCGGCTGACCGCCACCACGGCCAGCCCCCGGGCGGCCAGGAGTCCCACGACCTCCCGGCCCAGAGTTCCGGTGGCACCGGTCACGACTGCCAGACGCTCGGCCATGGGGCGACCGTATCGGGCTCGCCCCCCGGGGGTGGCCCGGCTCTGATTGGATCAACCCGTGCCGACCATCCGCTATCAACTCGTTCAGGGGCAGCACTCCGATGCCCAGATCCGCGAACTGCTCACTCGGTCCTGCGAGGCCTTCGCCGCCACCTTGGAGGTGCCCGCCGATCGCATTCGAGCCTTCGCCGATGAGGTGCGCCCGCAAGCCGCCGCCGTCGGAGGTCAGTTGATCGCCGAGGGCGCGGCTGAAGCACCGTTCTTCGAGTTCATCCTCTTCGCCGGGCGTCCGCTCGAGCATGGCCAGCAACTCATGGCGACCTTTACCGACCTGCTCGTCGAATGCCTCGGAACGGAACGGTCGTTGATTCGCGGCACCGTCCGCTTCGTCGACCCGGATCACTGGTCGATCGGCGGCGTGCCGGCCTCCGTCGTTCGCAAGGCCGACATCGAGGCGCGCGCCAAGTCGGCTCAGGACAATTGAGGGCGCCGCGTCTAGCCGATGGCTGCCCAGCCGGGCGTCGTGACCAGCACGATGATCCCCCCAAGGAGACCAACACCGCTGAGCACCAGGAATCCGATCTGAATCGATCGCCGCTGAACAATGGTGGTCAGACCAGCGACGAACAGGACGACCGCGAAGAACACGTTGGCGAGGTCGAAGCGGTCGCTGTTGGCGTCGGCGGCCTCCGCGGCCACCCGTAATTCGTCGGCCTTCGCGTAGCCCTTCTCCCCCTCCGCGACAAGCACCTGACTCGGCAGAGCCGCGAAGTGGGGGTTGCTCGCGTCGAAGGGGGTGGCCGGCGAGGTCTCCTCCGGCTCTTGCCGCCACCACTCCACCGCAGTGAAGAGTTCGTCGCTCATCACGGTGACGAGATAGTCCGCAGCATCCGTGTTGCCGGCAGAGATCGCGACGGCCCATTCGAGGAAGAGGGATCGCTCCAGTGCTTCCTGCTGATCGGCGCGACCAAAGTAGTCATTCGCTGACGCGATCAGCGCCTGTTGCTCCGAGTAGTTCTTGAGCACGAGGTCGCTCGTCAGTGATTCGCGGTAGGCAGACCACGCCGTCAGGGTGGCCGCGAGCCCGAGGAGCACGGCGGCCGCGATAGCCAGACCCCCCTGGGTCAATCCGGATGACTTCGAAGGCGCAGGAGCGCCGGGCGCGTCGACAGACATGAATCGACACTAATGGGTGACGGCCACAGACGCCGCTAGATCACCCCTCCGCCGCCCAGCAGGCGCCCGGCCACCGCGATGCCCGTCAGCACCAGGAAGTACACGCCGATGGCCGAAGCCACCGCGATCGGCAGCCACCCCCACCGACTCCCCAGCCGGATGACACGCATGCCGAACCACACTGCGGCCACGATGGGGATGAGGGCGGTGCAGACCAGCCCCGCGACAAGTGGCCTTTGCCATGTCGGTCTATCCGTGCGCTGCGAACTCACAGGCCGACGCTAAGGGTCCGGACGTTCCGGTGATGCCACCCAGGTCACCGGACATTGGTCAGACCGGGCTACCCGAATCACTCGTGTCGTGGCCTTATGCCCACGAGTAGCCTTCCGCTGCCGACACGGATGAAGGGAGTGGCGTGTATCTCATTCTGGCGATCGCCAGCGCCGTGCTCTTCGGCCTGTGGCAGTTCGCCATCGCGCGAAATCGAGCGACCGTCCCGCGCGAGATGGTGGTCTTCGCGAGTTCTGGCGTTGCCGGACTCACCTACCTGGTGCTTGGTATCGCCAGCGGCACATTCAGCCTCACCCTCGACGACATCGGGGCCGGACTCATCGGCGGCCTGCTCAATGTCGCGGGCACGCTCGCCATTCTCAAGGCGTATGAGATGGGCAAGATCGGCGTGGTCACGGGGGTCGGAGCCTGCTACGCACTCATCCCGTTGGCGTACTCCTTCGTCCTGGGAGAATCACTGGGGGTCATCGCCGGGATCGGGCTCGTTCTCATCCTGGTCGGACTGCTGATCTTCTACATCCCCGCCCTCAGCCAACGGCTTCCCACAGCGACGCACTCCGCCCGTGCCATTCTCATAGCCCTCATCGGGGCAGCCTTATGGGGGTTGGCGATCATCGTCTTGGACCTCGGAACCAAGGAGAGCATCACCGGCACGATGTTCATTTCCATGATCCCCCAGGTTGGTATCGCGCTGATCCTGGCGACCGCGGTCAAGAAGGTGTGGGCGGTCGGCATGGACCGCCGCTCCACGGGCCTCATCGTCGCGGCGGGCCTGGCCGTGGCCCTGGCTCAGATCACGTTCTTCGCCGCGGCAAACCTGGGCGACATCGGCGTAGTGGCCATCCTCGGCTCCCTGAGCCCGCTGATCACAGCACTACTTGCCCTTATCCTCCTGCACGAGCGCATGCGACGCCTGGAGACATTGGCGCTATTCGTCGTCGTCGCAGGGACGGCCCTCGTCGCGGCCTAGGCGGCACCTCCCGCCTGCGCCGGCGGACTCGCTCCGCTCCCGAACGCAAAGACACCACGCTTGGGGCTCGTATGGCGTGGGAGTTCTACGCCGAGTACGAGGCCTGGCTCTGACAGCGGTTCCCCGGTCGCCTGCGTCCTGAGTGGTCGAAGGCATGGGCCGTGTCGACCGAGGGGCCGTGGACGGACCCAACGGTCTTGGCGTGGGTCCGCGACACCATTCGACCGGCAGCGGCGACGTGGGACGCCCTCGACAAAGCCGGCGTTTACGGCTCGCCACTTCTCGACCGGCTCAGGACCTAGCTCTGGGGGGCTCCCCCGGCAGGTGGGCCGGGAACCTAGGACGCGGTCTTGCGGAACAGGTCGCTGGCTTCTCCGCCCATGGGATCCAGCGACGTCACCGGGATGGTCCTCGGCGCAGTCAACCCCGTGAGGGCATCGAGCTGGAACTCCGACCAGTTGATCGAGGAGTAGGAGCGGACGAAATACCGCTTGCGCGCGCTATCGCTCATGAACGTGAGGCTGGTGTATTCCGTCGTGATGCCGGTCGGGGCTGACGACCCTCCGAATGACACGCCCTCGCCTCCAGACTCGGGCAGATCAATCGTGGCGCCCTTGGGACGGTCGAAGTTGTTCATGATGCGAGAGAGCGTGGACAGCGCAGCGTCCGGATCGGTTTCTTTCCTCACGAACTGGGCGTAGTAGGCGGCACGAATGAAGCGGCCGATGCTGGTGTTGGACGCCGGCAGCGCGGCGGTGGCGATACCGGAATCCGGCTGATGCGCCTGCAGAGACCCGAACGTTGAGGACGACCGATCGGTGTTGTCCAGGTGGGTCCAGTTGTCGAGGTTGGTCAGATGCCAGCTCAGCGCAGGAGAATTCGTCATCACGTGCACCGGGTTGTCCAACACGCGCATGACACCGGACTCCCATTCGATGACGATCGAGTCACCGGTGGCGTCCGTGACCATGGCATGGAGCGGGAAGGGCATGTTGCCGGCCATGGCCATGGCCGTGGGATGCACCGCCTGCGCGGCCAGTGCCGTCTTGGCTGCCGAGACCTCGGAGAACTGCCCGAGCAGCCAGGCCCCGAGGTCAGCCGCCTGGAGCACCGCTGGCGCTTCTGACGCAGAAGCACCATCGGCGCCGCCAGGGTAGGCATTGAAGTTGACGACGAGTCCGGCATCGTTGATCCCGTCGAAGAGGATGAGCGGTGATGGTGCTTGTCCCTCCTTAGGTTCCTCCGTCGGACAAGCGATTCCCATGAAGGCTTGTGCGGTTGTCCACTCCACGCTCTGCTTGCCGGGGACCGTGGACGTGAAGTGCGTCCCAGCAGGAACGACCGCGAGGACATACGGCATCTCGAGGTCCAGCTCCAGGGTGCGACCAACATAGGTTCGCGACGCACCATCGACATACCGGAGCGCGGTGCACATAGCGGGACCTTCTCTCATCCAGCGGCTTGCAGGGAGGGTATACCGCAGGCCAGTTGGCCGCCTCGGTAACGACAAGGCCCCCGCTCGCCTAGCGTGAGCGGGGGCCTTGTCGAGGGTGATCAACTGCAGCCGGACGTGCTCCCGCAGCCCTCGCAGACGTAGCACGAGCCAGCCGGACGCATCTTCACACCGCAGGTCATGCAGAGCGGTGCATCAGAAGCCGTGCCGGTGAGCGCCTCCAGCAATTCGGCCGAGGAGTGAACCTCCACCGGAGCCGCCGTGACACCGGGTGCGGCATCCTCGACGACAGCGTCGGCGACGACCTCGTCTTCGACGACCGTCGCTGGTGCGGGCGCACCGTAGGTCGCGGCGACCGTGGCGGCACGCTCCTCGGCGGTGAAGATCCCGAGCTCGGCGCGCTTCTCGGCCGGCAGGTAATCCAGTGCCAGGCGCCGGAAGATGTAGTCCATCATCGACTGCGACATGCGGATGTCGGGATCGTCGGTCAGGCCCGCCGGCTCGAACTTCATGTTGACGAACTTCGAGACGAACGCCTCCAGCGGCACGCCGTACTGCAGCGCGATCGAGATCGCGATCGAGAAGGCATCCATGACACCGGCGAGCGTGGAGCCCTGCTTGCCGAGCTTGAGGAACACCTCGCCGAGGCCGTCGTCGGGGTACGACCCGGCGGTCATGTAGCCCTCGGCGCCACCGACGCTGAAGGACGTCGTGCGCGACGGACGTGCCTTGGGCAGGCGCTTGCGCACGGGCCGGTGCTCGACGATGACAGCCTCGGTCGCGTCGGCGTCGGAGCTCTTGGCCTTGGCGTCGGACAGCGGCTGGCCCACCTTGCAGTTGTCGCGGTAGATCGCGAGCGCCTTGAGACCGGTCTTCCAGCCCTGGAAGTAGATCTCCTCGACCTCTTCGACCGTGGCGGTCTCGGGCATGTTGACCGTCTTGGAGATCGCACCCGACAGGAAGGGCTGCACCGCGGCCATCATGCGCACGTGCCCCATCGGGGTGATGGCGCGCTGCCCCATCGCCGTGTCGAACACGGCGTAGTGCTCGGGCTTGAGGCCGGGAGCGTCGACGACGTGGCCGTTTTCGGAGATGTATTCGACGATCGCCTCGATCGTCTCGTCGGTGTAGCCCAGGCGCTTGAGCGCCAGCGGAATCGTCTGGTTGACGATCTGCATCGAGCCGCCGCCGACAAGCTTCTTGAACTTGACCAGGGAGAAGTCCGGCTCCACGCCCGTGGTGTCGCAGTCCATCATGAAGCCGATGGTGCCCGTGGGAGCCAGCACCGACGCCTGAGCGTTGCGCCAGCCATTCTGCTCGCCGATGCGCAGGCACTCTGCCCATTCGCGCTCAGCCACCTTGGTGACATCGGCGTCCAGGCTCGTGGACGTCCGCAGCGCATCGGTGGCCGCCGCATGCTTGCGCATGACGCGCTTGTGGGCATCGGCGTTGCGGGCATAGCCCTCGTAGGGGCCGACGATGCCGGCGAGCTCGGCCGAGCGGCGGTACGACGTGCCGGTCATCACGGACGTGATGGCGGCAGCCAGGGCGCGGCCACCCTCGGAGTCGTAGGGCAGGCCCACGGCCATGAGGAGCGCGCCGAGGTTGGCGTAGCCGATGCCCAGCTGGCGGTAGTCGCGCGTGGTGCGTCCGATCGCTTCGGTCGGGAAGTCGGCGAAGCAGATGGAGATGTCCATGGCCGTGATGACGAACTCCACCGCGCGACGGAAGCCCTCGGCATCGAACGTGCCGTCCTCCTTGAGGAACTTCAGCAGGTTGAGCGAGGCGAGGTTGCACGACGAGTTGTCGAGGCTCATGTATTCGGAGCACGGGTTGGACGCGGTGATGCGGCCGGTCTCCGGGTTGGTGTGCCAGTCGTTGATCGTGTCGTCGTACTGGATGCC
>CAINGG010000074.1 GCA_903848435.1 uncultured Actinomycetes bacterium
CAAATCAAGGAGAACTACCGCATCTACCAGCACAGTTTCGCCATCGATCCGCGTGACCCATCCATGCTGTGGGCTGCCGTGGAGAAGATCGGCCTGTTTACCTCCGAGGATGCGGGGACGACGTGGAGCCAGGTGACGATTCCCGGCTACGAGACGCCTTTCCGCACGCCTGATGGCGCCCTATGCTGGCCGACTCCCTTCATCACCTTCGGCGGCCCATCCGATCCCAATACCTATGTGGTCACGTGGAGCGGACCTGGTGCGATGACGGCGAACCGCTGGATGTCCTGGTCCGGTCTCGGCGCCGGTGTTGCGTACACCGCCAATCAGGGCAAGACGTGGCGCATCTGGGCGGCCACTCGGGTCAATGCTTTCGGCACGTCCTTCGCGGTCGACCCCAATAGTGCGAAGACCTGGTACTGGGCGCACGGCACCCAGCTCGGCGGTTTCTCCGATGAATTCGGTGGCGAGGCTGCAGCACTCGCTTCCGGCAAGGCGAGTTGGCTGCGCACGGGATTCATCGAGAAGAGCACCGATGGCGGGCGCACATGGAGGCAGCTGTCCACTGGCCTTGACTGGCCGCTCACCCGTGTGGCGCAACTGATCGTCGACGAGCAAGAGCCGCAGACGCTGACCGCGGTGCTCTCCCAGATTCGTGCCCGTGAACCACTGACCGGCAAGCAGATCGCCCCGTTGATGATCCGTTCGACCGATGGTGGCACCACTTGGCTCCCGCTGATCGACACGTCGCTCGGGACGGGCTCCAAGAGCGCGACGGCAGTGAGCTCCGATGGAGCCAACATCGTTGTGTGCGCGCAGGGCGATGTGCCCACTGACGCCTGCTATGTGTCAACCGATCGCGGCGGCTCCTTCCGCCAGGTTCAGCTCAGGCTCGGTGCGGTGTCGGCCAACCCGGAAAATCCGTTGCAGTTCGTCGCCTACGGCGCCCCCAATTCCGTGGACCGGGTGAGCAGCGACTCCATCTATCGCAGCGATGACGGCGGACTGACGTGGGTCCGGGTGGGTGCTGCGCCCGCAGGCTTCCGCATGGATGGTGGCGAGGAGACGGCCATCAACCGAGTTGAAGGGATCTGCTGGTCAGCAGATGGCTCGATGTACGTCACCGGCGACAAGGCAACCATCGTTAAGAGCACCGATGGCGGACTCACCTGGGTCACGCTGACATCCATCGACACTTTCCGGTAGCTCACAACACTGAACAATGACGGTGGTGCCCGTCCTCGTGTAGGCGTGTGCGATCGCGTTGCGGACGAGATCTCGCTGGTGCGGTCGTGAGCAAGCATGT
Source organism: uncultured Actinomycetes bacterium (assembly GCA_903848435.1). Classification (GTDB taxonomy): domain Bacteria; phylum Actinomycetota; class Actinomycetes; order S36-B12; family S36-B12; genus Mxb001. The sequence continues at coordinate 1,307 of CAINGG010000074.1, forward strand.
CAGTGATGAGCGCGGGTAGCGGCAGCGCGAAAACCGGGTGTAGGTTTCGTGCAATCGCCCGCTCAGGCTGTGCCGGGAGCCAGAGGTGGCAGGGGAGGTGGCATGGAGATCAGCCTTGATGACGCCTACGCGCTGAATTCCCCGGAGCAGGCACGGCAGTTCTACGCGAAGTGGGCTGCGACCTACGAGACGGAATTCGTGGTGTCAGCGGGCTACCTGCATCCGAGGGTGATTG
>CAINGG010000075.1 GCA_903848435.1 uncultured Actinomycetes bacterium
CGGGTGCCTGCACACCGGTGGGCAGTGGCGCGAGCGGTTCCGTCGGCGTCGGCAGCAAGGTCGAGACACGGGAGGCAACAGCACTAGCGCGGTTGGTCACCCAGCGGGCACCGGCGAATGCGACCGCCCCGACGATCGCGACACCGCCCATGCCGAGCAGGACGCCCCGCCGGTCGAGTTCGAACTGCGACGAACGTGAGCCGTCATCGGTGACGGTGATGACCTCGCGCATGCTCATGCGCATCATCAGCAGGAGAGCGAGGGCCGCGGCCAGGCCGGCGGCCAGTGGCGGGATGGGCGCGAGGATGGAGTCCACTGGGCGGAGCAGCGCCGCCACCGCGCCGACGACACCGGCGATGAGCATGACCTGCGCACCGAAGGTCGGCCGTCGACGCGAGCGCACCCCCGCCCACGCGGAGATGGCGACCACGGCCACGATCACGACGGCTACGACGATCGACTTCGTCGCCGTGCCAAATGTCGACGTCGCCCACTCCTTGACCTCGGCGGGCGGGATGTCGATGGCGGTGGAGGCGACCACCTCGATCGGGGCGAACTGCGGGCCCATGAAAGCGGCGAGCAGGGTCCCGACGGCCACGCCGAAGGCCGCTGCGAGAACCCCCATGCCAGCGTCAAGCACGCGGGTGCTCGTCGGTGCCTGGCGTTCGGCGGCCTGTGTCGCAGTGTCGGTCACCAGGTCACGGTACGTCGGGTCTGCGCTGGTGGCATCCGCAGGCGAATGGGATCAGCGATCGAACTCCACGTAATCGCCCAGGGCCAGGGTCCCCGTGCACGACCCCGTCGTCGTGCCCACACGCAGCTTGGTGGCGCTCGGCATGGTGATCAGCACCTTGGTCTCCTGACGACCATCGTCGTAGCAGTACACCTTGCCGTCGGGCTTGACCTGGCTGAAATCGCGGTTGACGAATCCTGATGCCTGCGGGATAAAGCGCCACGTACCCGTTGGGATGCCCTTGTTGACACCAGCAGCGCCCATGGAGACGACCTGGTACTGCGGTTCGATGTTGTCGTTCACGAGTGCGAGGTGATCGTCTTCCCTGCCCGTGAACCATCCCGTCACCTGGTAGAGCCAGGCTCCCTTCGCAGTCCCCGCGACATCCTGCGCGATCTGACCGCAGCGTGGCTCCACGGTGCGTTTGATGGACAGATCGCTATTGCCTAGGAAGCCGTAGAGCGTCTTCTTCAGCTTGGCGGGGTAGTAGTCCAGGAAGCAGACCGCACGCGCGATCTCGGGCAGCCAGCGTGACTGGTTGGCGAACTTCGCATCGGGCCGCCGCATGTCGACGAGCTTGAAGTCGAGGTTGCCGTTGAAGCCGCCTGCCTCCCCGATGAGCTCACCCGCCGTGAGCGCAATCTTCAAGTTGTTGTAGGCGCAGGAGCGGAAGCTGCGGTCCGGCCACTGCGTCGGGATCGAGTATTCGTAGCAGGGCTCCGATGGCTTCATGGCCTTGATCACGCTGCTGATCTTGGCGCTGATGCCCGAGACGTGCCCGAACCTGCCCTTGACCTGGTTGCACAGCCCGAACCAGTAGTCGTATTCGGTGCGGACCGTACCGTCCGTGAAGATCGTCTCGAAAGTGTTGAGCTGGACGATCCACATCCGGCCGGGGGCATACAGGTTCTTCGAATTGCCCGGCGCAACCTCCGGCGGCTGACCTGGGATGACGGGCAGATACGTCGTTCCCGCGATCGACACGTAGATGTGCGTGGTCGGCAGGGTATGAGAGGGCGGCATGAGGTTGCCGAGAGGAGAGATGCCGCCATGATCACCGGACTTCAAGGGGAACTGCGTGAGCAGTTGATTCGCCTTGGCGCCCTTGGGGCAGTTGGGCAGCTCCTGCAGGGTGTCCATCTCGCCCTGGCGCGGGAGTGCTGCCGGGGAACTGGACGATGTGCTGC
>CAINGG010000076.1 GCA_903848435.1 uncultured Actinomycetes bacterium
ACCATCTGCGGGGTGGGATGCGAGACGAGCAGGCGCCCCGTGTCGCGATCGCCGGTGATGACGTTGAGGACACCCGGAGGCAGGATCTCGGCCTCGGTGATGAGCTCGGCCATGCGCACAGTGGAGACGGGGGTGGTGTCGGAAGGCTTGAGCACGACCGTGTTGCCAGCGGCAATGGCCGGTGCGTACTTCCAGACCGCCATCATCATCGGGTAGTTCCACGGCGTGACCTGGCCGATGACGCCGATGGGCTCGCGGCGGATGATCGAGGTGAAACCCTTCATGTATTCGCCGGCCGCGCGGCCTTCGAGCACGCGCGCCGCGCCCGCGAAGAAGCGGATCTGATCGACCATCGGCGGGATCTCCTCCGACGCCGTGACGGCAATGGGCTTGCCGGTGTTCTCGCTCTCCAGGGCCACCAGCTCGTCGGCGTGCTCCTCGAACAGATCGGCGATGGCCAGCAGCGCCTTCTGCCGCTCCGATGGCGTGGAGTCGCGCCAGGTCTCGAAGGCGTCCGCGGCCGCGGCATAGGCGCGATCGACATCCTCCGGACCTGACACCGGCGCCGCGGCGAAGACAGCGCCCGTCGAAGGATTGACGAGGTCCTGGGTCTGCCCACTGGAGGCCGCGACCTTCTCCCCGCCGATGATGTTGTTGAGGACTCTGCTCACGTCAGTCCTTTGCGACCCGGGGCCCGCCACTTCGGCCGGCCTGGAGGGCTCACGCTAGCGCTGGGAGTCCGTGCCCGGGCAGGGACTCCTCTAGTCTGGGTGCCACACCCACTCCGGCAAGGGACCTATGACCACCGACCCGCAGTACGTGACTGAGTCCGGCGACGACCGCCTGGCGCAGGCGGCCCAGCGCCACCTGTGGATGCACTTCACCCGCCACTCCATCTACGAGACCGGCGAGGGCCACGTGCCGGTGATCGTGCGCGGCGAGGGGCCCTACATCTGGGACGACCAGGGGCGCCGCTACCTCGACGGCCTGGCGGGCCTGTTCGTCGTCCAGGCCGGACACGGCCGCAAGGAGCTCGCGGCGGCCGGCGCACGGCAGGGAGAGGAACTGGCGTTCTTCCCGGTCTGGTCCTACGCGCATCCGCGCGCCATCGAGCTCGCGGAGCGCCTTGCTCATTACGCGCCCGGCGATCTCAACCGCGTGTTCTTCACCACGGGTGGCGGCGAAGCCGTCGAGAGTGCCTGGAAGCTGGCCAAGCAGTACTTCAAGCTCACCGGCAAGCCGATGAAGCACAAGGTGATCAGCCGGACGATCGCTTATCACGGCACACCGCACGGAGCCCTGTCGATCACCGGGCTGACCACCGCCAAGGAGTACTTCGAGCCGCTCGTGCCCAGCGGCATCAAGGTGCCCAACACCAACTTCTACCGGGCTCCCGAGGAATATCGCTACGACGAGAAGGCCTTTGGCCTGTGGGCTGCCGAGCGTATCCGCGAGGCCATCGAGTTCGAGGGTGCCAACACCGTGGCGGCGGTCTTCCTCGAGCCCGTCCAGAACTCCGGCGGCTGCATTCCCCCGCCCCCGGGCTACCTCGAGCGGGTGCGAGAGATCTGCGACGAGAACGACGTCCTCCTCGTGGCCGACGAGACCATCACGGCGTTCGGGCGCATCGGTGACATCTTCGCCATCAAGCGCTTCGGCGTGCAGCCGGACATCATCACCTGCGCCAAGGGCATGACCTCCGGCTACGCACCCGCTGGCGCGATGATCGCCAGCGAGCGTCTCTTCGAGCCGTTCAAGCACGGCAAGACCTCGTTCCTGCACGGCTACACCTGGGGCGGGCATCCCGTCTCCAGCGCCGTGGCCCTGGCCAACCTCGACCTCTTCGAGCGCGAGGGCATCATCGAACACGTTCGCGACAACGAAGGCGCCTTCCGTCGAACGCTGGAGAAGCTCTACGACCTGCCCATCGTCGGTGACGTGCGTGGAGCCGGGTTCTTCTACGGCATCGAGCTCGTCAAGGACAAGGAGACGCGCGAGACGTTCGACGACGACGAGTCCGAGCGCCTCCTGCGTGGCTTCCTCGACAAGGCCCTCTTTGACAACGGCCTGTACTGCCGGGCCGACGATCGCGGCGACCCCGTCGTCCAGCTCGCGCCTCCGCTGATCTGCGACCAGTCCCACTTCGACGAAATGGAGCAGATCCTGCGGCACGTGCTGACCGAGGCGTGGGCTCGGCTATGACCGAGGCTCTTCCCGCTCCCGGCTCCACACCCCGCACGCGCGTGAAGCGCATCCCCGAGAAGGCCGTGACCGAGCGTGATGTCGCCTACGCCATCCTCGATGCGGGCCTCGTCGCGCACGTCGCCGTCGTCACCGACGATCAGCCCTATGTCGTGCCTGTCGGCTACGCCCGCCGCGACGACGAGATCGTCTTCCACGGCTCCAGCGCCTCGCGCCTGTTCAAGTCCCTGGCCAAGGGTGCCCCGACCTGCGTGACCGTGACCCTTCTCGACGGCCTCGTGCTCGCGCGCAGCCTGTTCGAGTCCTCCATGCACTACCGAACCGTGATGGCCCTGGGCACCTGCCGCGAGCTCACGGGCCAGGAGGAGATCGACGCCCTGCTCGACCTGTCCGAGCACCTGATGCCCGGTCGCATGCAGGAGGCCCGCCAGCCAGCGCCCCAGGAACTCAAGGCCACCACGACTCTGGCCCTGCCCCTCGACGAGATCTCGGTCAAGGTCGGCAATCGTCCGCCCGAGGACGTTCCGGAAGACCTCGTCGATCCGGTGTACTCGCGGATCTGGGCGGGCTGGGTGCCGATCACCGAGTCCTACGGCGAGCCGGTAGCCGACGAACTCGCGGCCGGCATTCCCGTGCCCGACTACGTCATGCGGTGGCGACGGGCATGACATCGCTGTGGTGGGACACCCTCCCGCCCGATCTGCTCGCCCCGATCGGCCCGCGGCTCGAGGGCGATGTCGATGCCGACGTCGTCATCGTCGGCGCGGGCTACACCGGCCTGTGGACGGCGTACTACCTGCTGACGACATCCCCAGGAATCCGCGTCGCGGTGGTCGAGGCACAGTACGCCGGCTTCGGTGCCAGCGGCCGCAACGGCGGTTGGGCGTCGGCTCTCTTTCCCGCCTCGCTCGACGCCGTCGCGCGCGTCGGTGACCGCGACGGCGCGATCCGGCAGCAGCGCACGATGTTCGACACCGTCGACGAAATCGGCCGAGTGGCAACTGCCGAGGGCTGGGATATCCATTGGGCGAAGGGCGGCACGATCGTCGCCGCCCGTACCCCGCTGCAGTGGAAGCGTGCGCAGGAGGAGATCGCGCACTGGCGCGAGTGGGGATTCGGCGAAGGGGACGCCGCTCTCCTAGGGCCGCAGGAATCCCGGCGCATCCTCAATGGCACCGATGTCATGGGCGCGACCTACACCCCGCACTGCGCCGCCATCCACCCTGCGCGACTCGTGCGCCATCTGGCCCGCACGGTTGCCGCGCGCGGAGGTCGGATTTACGAGCAGAGCCCGGTGACATCCCTGGAGCCGGGACGTGTGCGCACCGAGCGCGGCAGCGTCAAGGCAACCCATGTCGTGCGAGCCACCGAGGGCTACACGTCGATGCTCCCGGGGTACCGCCGCGCCATGGCCCCGGTCTACTCGCTGATGATCGCCACCGAGCCGCTCAGCGCGGCCGACTGGGATCGGATCGGCCTGGAGGAGCGCGCGACGTTCTCCGATGGCCGCCACCTCATCATCTACGGCCAGCGAACCGCCGATGGACGCTTCGCGTTCGGAGGCCGAGGGGCCCCGTATCACTTCGGCTCGCGCATCAAGCCCGAGTACGACCGAGATCCACGCGTGTTCGCCGAACTCTGGCGATGCCTCACGGACCTGTTCCCGCACCTCGCCGGACGCGCGGTGACCCACTCGTGGGGTGGTGCCGTCGGAGTCCCACGCGACTGGTTCGCGTCGTGCGGGCTCGATCGAGCCACCGGCATGGCGTGGGGCGGCGGCTATGTGGGCGATGGGGTCGGCACGTCCAACCTCGCGGGCCGTACCCTCGCCGACCTGCTGTGCGAGCGCTCGACCGAGCTCACGTCGCTGCCCTGGGTAGGCCACCGTTCGCCCGACTGGGAGCCCGAGCCGATCAGATGGTTCGGCGCCAATCTCGGCCTGCGGGTCATGGGAAGCGCCGACCACGTCGAGGCACGCACGGGCCGCCCGGCACGGCGCGCGAAGGTCTTCAGTCGCTTCCTGGGCGAGTGAGGCCTACGTCGGCTCGCAGTCCGTGGCGATGATGTTCTGGACATCGGCAGGCGTCACCGAGGACTGACCCGTCCACGTCGCGACATCATCGAGCACCTTGCGCTCCTTCTCGGCGCGCGCCTCCGGGCCGACGACTTCCTCGGCTTCCATCCAGCGGCGCTTGGTCTCCCAGCCCAGCTCGCGCTGACGCAGGGCCTTTTGCACCTTGGTCATTTGCTCATCGGTCGCATCGAGGCGCCAGACGCCGCGCAGTGCCTCGGGCAGCTCCAGCCGGTAGTCGTGACCACCCTCGACGAATACGCCGGGCGTCGGCGCCAGGGCATTGAGCATGTCGATGAACGTCGCGAAGAAGGTCGTGACCGGCCACCAGATGGTGTGGCGCGGCGAGCCGGGCGGCCGCTTGCCCCACGGACCCAACCACGCGGGTCGCTTCCAGAGCACGGGGGTCCAGAACTTCGGGATGGGATCGTCGCCGTTCTGCAGCAGCAGGTAGCGCACGCGCAATTGCTCGTCGGGGGGCAACTGGGTCCAGTCTCCGATCCACCGCGGCAGGTAGATCTCGCCGGGACCCACGGCCGGCGGCGCGGATACGGTGCGGTCGCCCCACAGCTGCTGACGCCACTTGGTCGCCTCGGGCGTACCGATCCACAAGCCAGCCTCGAGGCCCAGGCTCTCGGGCCCGAAGACGCCCATGCCCTCGAACATCTCCTCGCTGACCTGGGAGCCCAGGCTCTCGCCGAAGAGGAAGACGCGCGGTCGATCCTTGGGCTTCATGGCCGCCAGCCGGGTCGCGATACCGGCGAAGACCATCCGCGTCTGGTCGGTGCCGCGCTTGACATCGGAGAGAGACAGCGACGAGGGCAGCACGGAGTACTGGATCGCCATGCTCGCGCAATTGCCGCGCGTCAGGTACTCGAACGTCTCGCAGGCGACGTAGTTGACGTAGCCCGAGCCGGTCGGCGACCACAGGGCGACGAAGGGCCGCTCGAGTGCTTTGGTGCGGTCGATCTCATCGAGCAGAACCTGGGCACGTCCCTCGTTGGTGGAAGCGCTCGACAGGCTGGCGTAGATACGGATGGGCTGCGTGGCGGGCTCACCCATGATCGACGAGATTCCCTCGGGCCGGAGCACCATGCTGAGCCAGCGACGACCCTCGCGGCTCTGATCGGCCCACGCCCGCCCGGACACCGGCGACCCGGTGATCTCGGGGATGTCTGGCGGCACCGCGTGCGCGGGCTCCATGCCCTCCCCCGCGGAATTGAGTTGACGATCCACGAGCTTCAGCCCCACGGCACCGACGACACCCGTGGCGAGGAAGGACAAACCGCGCGCGATGGTGGCGTGGTCCTCGGGTTCGCCGCCGAAGAGGGAGGCCACACCCCGGCTCCACAGGCGGGTCAGCCGGGACTCGGCGGCCGCCAGGCCGAGCAGGGTGCCGGTGACGGCAAGGCCGATTCCGGTGGCCGTGATCGGGTTGACCGTGAGGTCCTGGTCCTGGGCGAGGTCACCGCCACGATCGGAGCGGAACGGCCCAAGCTCGAGTGCGCCGATCTGCTGGCCGAACAGGCGCGTGACGCCGTAGACGCCACCGCCGAGCGCAGCGACCGTGCCGGTCGTCGTGAGGACGCGGACCGGCGTACTCGGGATCTCCTCGATCGCGCGCGATGCCATGCCGGAGGCTGCGGCGGCCGCGAGCGCACCGGAGGCCAGGCGTGCCGCGGAGCGCCACGCGGGCTCGTGCTCGCGCCAGGCGAGCAGGCGATTGGCGGCCACTGCGCCGAGCACGACGAGCGCATCGCCGGCCACCTGGCCGCGCTTGCCACCGACGCGCGAGCCCAGGGAGCTGAGGGCGCTGTGCGCCGCCACTCCCCAGGAGTACCCGGCCAGGCCGGACACGCCGGTGATGATCCCCTGGTCGACGCTGCGCCTCGTGAGCAGATTGGGCTGGTACGACATGCCGACATTGACCGCGGCGAGCATGAGGCCCGCCCGCGAGGAGGGATCCAGATCCCGGGGGACCCGGATGCGAGAGAGCAGTGACATGCCGCACATCCTGGCGCATGGCCCCGCGGCTCGGGCATGCGCCTCTGGCGGGCCCTGGAATACTGGCCGAGCCGGACCGGCCAGGCCACCAGGAGGACCCGTGAGCAGCGCACCCCGCCAGCCGCTCGAGCTCTTCGCCATCGATCACCTCCTGACCGAGGAGGAACGAGCGATCCGCGACGTCGTGCGCGACTTCGTCGATCGGCGCATCAAGCCAGAGGTCGCCGACTGGTTCGAGGCGGGCACGATCCCCGCACGCGAACTCGCGCTGGAGTTCGGCGAGCTCGGCGTGCTGGGCATGCACCTCGAGGGCTACGGGTGCGCGGGTACCAACGCGGTCTCCTACGGCCTGGCCGCCATGGAGCTCGAGGCCGGCGACTCCGGCATCCGCTCGCTCGTGAGCGTGCAGGGATCGTTGGCGATGTTCGCCATCCACGAGTTCGGCAGCGAGGAGCACAAGCAGGAGTGGCTGCCGCGCATGGCGAAGGGCGAGGCCGTCGGCTGCTTCGGCCTGACGGAGGCCGACTTCGGGTCCAATCCCAGCGGCATGCGCACGAGTGCCAAGCGCGATGGCGACGACTGGCTGCTCAACGGCTCCAAGATGTGGATCACCAACGGCACGGTGGCCGACGTCGCCATCGTCTGGGCGCAGACCGACGACGGCATCCGCGGCTTCGTCGTCCCCACCGACACCCCGGGCTTCAGCGCGCGCGAGATCCACAAGAAGCTCTCGCTGCGCGCCTCCCTCACCGCCGAGCTCGTCTTCGACTCCGTTCGCCTGCCCGCCGACGCGGTTCTCCCCGGGGTGCAGGGGCTCAAGGGCCCGCTCGCCTGCCTCAACGAGGCACGCTTCGGCATCGCCTACGGCACGCTCGGCGCCGCTCGCGACTGCCTGGAGACCGCTATCTCCTACGCACTCGATCGCGAGCAGTTCGATAAGCCCATCGCCGCCTATCAGATGACGCAGCAGAAGTTCGCCGACATGACGCTCGAGCTCGGCAAGGGCATGCTCCTCGCACTGCACCTCGGGCGCCTCAAGGACGAGCACCGACTCAAGCCCGAGCAGGTGAGCTTGGGCAAGCTCAACAACGCCCGCGAGGCCCTGGCTATCGCGCGCGAGTGCCGCGGGATCCTGGGCGGCAACGGCATCACGCTGGAATACCCGGTGATCAGGCACATGAACAACCTCGAGTCGGTCTACACCTACGAGGGCACCAACGAGATGCACACGCTGGTGATCGGGCAGGCCCTCACCGGCATCCCGGCGTTCCGCTAGGGAGACGCAGGCGGCGGCAGACGATACGTCGCCGGGGTGCGGCCAAAGCCGATCGGATGCGCGACCGTCGGCGTGCCGCCGGCGTCGACGATCGGCGCCAGGCCGAGCCGCTCAGCCAGCGCGAAGGCCTGGGCGATGTCATTGATGGGCCCGCAGGGCACGCCCGCTCGGGTGAGCCGCTCCTGCCACTCGTCGGCACTGGCAAGCGCCAGCAGCGCGAGAAGCTCCTGTTTCAAGTCCTCGCGGTTGGCCACCCGATCGGGATTGGTGCGATAGCGCACGTCGTCGGCGAGTCCGGGTGCACCGAGTGCCTGCGCGAGCGAGGCAAACTGCCGGTCGTTGCCCACGGCAATGATGAGAGGGCGGTCGGCCGTCGCGTAGACCTCGTAGGGAGCGATGGACGGATGAGCGTTGCCGAGGATGCCGGGCACCACTCCGGCGCCGGCGTACGCCGATGATTGGTTGACCAGGGCCGAGAGCAACGACGACAGCAGATTCACCTCGATGCGCTGTCCCTGGCCGGTCGCATCGCGATGGTGCAGCGCCGCCAGGATGCCGACCGTCGCGTGGAGCCCGGTGATGACGTCGACCAGTGCAACGCCGACCTTGGTCGGCTCGCCGGGGCCTGGGCCAGTAATGCTCATGAGGCCACCCATGGCCTGCACCAGCAGGTCGTAACCCGGCAACTCGCGTCCGGCACCGGATCCGAATCCGCTGATGGTGCAGTAGATGAGCGCGGGATGGTCTGTGCTCACGTTCGCGTAGTCGAGGCCCAGCCGCTCCATGGTGCCAACCTTGAAGTTCTCGATGACGATGTCGGCTCCAGCGATCAGGTCGCGGGCAGCCTGCACACCTCCCGGGGTGCCCAGATCGATACCGACTGCATTCTTGTTGCGATTGACGCTGGCGAAGTACGTCGACTGTCCCGACGGCGCATAAGGCGGCCCCCATGCACGCGTGTCATCACCGGCACCAGGCCGCTCGACCTTGATGACCTCCGCGCCCATGTCGCCGAGGAGCATCGTGCAGTAAGGACCGGCGAGCACGCGGGTGAAGTCGGCGACGATAACCCCGTCGAGCGGGCCCGTGGTCACGAGTTGTCCCCCCTCAGGAGCGGTCGGAGCACCTCGAGCACCCCGGCATCCTCGATCGTCGACGGGACTGGCTCATCGCGCCCATCGGCGATCCCGCGCATGGTGCGGCGCAGGATCTTGCCCGAGCGAGTCTTGGGCAGGGCGGGCACGATCGCCACCTGGCGCAGGGCCGCCACCGGACCGATGCGATCACGCACCATGTCGACGATCTCGGCCTGCAGCACCATCGGGTCAGCCTCGCTTCCCGCCTTCAGGACCACAAACGCACGAGGCACTTGACCCTTGATCTCATCGTGCACTCCGATGACCGCGCACTCGGCGACCGCGGGGTGCGTGGCAACGACGGCCTCCATCGAGCCGGTCGAGAGGCGATGCCCGGCGACATTGATGACATCGTCGGTGCGCCCCATGACGTAGAGGTAGCCGTCGTCGTCGAGGTAGCCCCCGTCGCCGGTGGAGTAGTAGCC
>CAINGG010000077.1 GCA_903848435.1 uncultured Actinomycetes bacterium
AGCCGAGCGACGAGGCCGTCCGATGCTCGCTCCAGCATGCCCAGCACCTCGATGAAGTCGTCGATACCGCCGTACCACGGGTCGGGAACGTCGAGCCGCGGATCGCCGTCGGGGATGCCAGCCAGCGCGGGGTCGAAGGACCGCATCATGCGCACGCGATGGTGCACCGGCACGTAGGCCATCCCGATCAGGGTGGCGTAGTTGCGCGAGTCCATGGCCAGGACGAGATCGCCGTAGTCCGGATGCGATGGCTCATGCCAGTCCCCCAGGAACTGCCGACCGCGGTGGTCCAGGTCGTATCCGGCCTCGCGCAGCGTGGCCAGTGCACGCGGATCGGCGTCCTCCCCGACGTGCCAACCGTCGGTGCCGGCTGAGGAAACCACCACCTGATCGGCCAAGCCCGCGTCGTTGATGCGTGCACGCAGCACGGCCTCGGCCATCGGTGAGCGGCAGATGTTGCCCAGGCAGACGGTGGTGATCCGGTAGGTCACTCGCCCACCTCGTTCCAGAATCGGGTGAAGAGCGCGTTTGCCTGCAGGCGGTTCTCGTCGGCACGTGCCGTGACGGCATCGACGTACTGCTGCCACTGCCACTGCGGCATCTGCAGGTCCGTGAACATCCCTTGTAGACCCGGCGCATCCACCTCGGCGTGGAATTGCAGGCCCCAGGCGCGGCCATAGCGGAAGGCGACGGGTGCGTGCTCGGCCTCGGCGAGCAACTCGGCATTGCGCGGCAGCGTGAAGCGGTCCCGGTGGAGCAGAAGCCACGGCGCCTGCATCTCGGGGAGCTCCGTGGTCGGTGTCTCCCAGGCCACGTAGGTGCGCTCCTGCTCGATCACCTCGCCGCCGAGCGACTTGGAGAGCAATTGCCCACCGAAGCACAGGCCGAGCAGCGGACGATCCTGCGCGACGCGGTGCTGAACGAGTTCGACCTCGGCAGCAATCGCGGCTGCCGCGTGCGGCGGATCGTCGGACGCGTCCATCGTGCGCGTCATGGTCCACACCGAACCCAGGATGATGAGCAGGTCCGCGTCGTCTGCGGCCGTCACGGGCAGGACGTCATCGCGCACGAGGCGCGTGACGGTGAAACCGTTGGCCGACAGCCACGGACCGAGGTGGCCGAGTTCAGCACCGACCTTGGGGTTGGCGATGACCGCTGCGCTGGGCACGGCGCGATTCTGCCAGTACGCCATGCTGATGCAGGCGAGCGGTCGGTGGGTGCGATCGCGTGACGCTGACGAGCCCCGTCGCGGACAATGACCAGCGATGCGAGCGCCATAGACTCATCGCGTGACGCTCGACTTCTCCTACTGCGTACTGGATGGTGCCGGCGCAGTGGTCGTCGAGTCTGATGCCGACCGCGTGCATTCGACGGCGAGCGTGGGCAAGCTCTTCCTGCTCTGCGAGGCGGCCGAACTCATCGCGTCGGGGCAACTCGACCCCGATGGCCTGGTCCGGCGCGACCAGGAGGCGTATGTCGCGGACTCGGGCTTGTGGCAGCACCTGCGTCAGGAGGAGCTGCCACTCGCCGACGTCTGCCAGCTCATCGGGGCCGTGAGCGACAACTGGGCGACCAACACGTTGCTGGACATCGTCGGCATGGATGCCATCGAGTCCCGTGCTCGAGCTCTCGGCTGCCACCACAGCGCCTTGCACGATCGGGTGCGGGACCTTCGTCTGCCGGAGCACCCGCCGATGCTGTCGTCTGGCACAGCGCGCGAACTTGCCGAAGTGGCGCGTCGCATCCACGTGGCGGCGTCCGGTGCCCACGTCGATGGGATCTCGGCTGCGGCGGCTGCCGCCGTACAGCGATGGCTCCTTGCAGGCGTTGACCTGTCGCTCGTGGGCGCGCACTTCTACCTCGATCCGCTCGCCCATTCGAGCGGCGACATCCTGCTGTGGAGCAAGACAGGGTGCGACACCACGGTGCGCGCTGATGTCGGCGTTGCCTGGCGCGGGGAGAGCGTGCTGGCGTACGCCGCCCTGGCCTCCTGGCCGGCGGGTGCAGACCTTGACGACCATCCGGTGGACCTCATGAACGCCCTGGGGCGCCGCCTGGCCGCGGACCTCGGCCGCGAGGCGGACTAGCGCCAAGAACTTTTTGTCCACAGGGAGGGGACGGAGAAACCCCACGTCAGAAGGGGTTTGTGAGCCAAGAAACTTGGC
>CAINGG010000078.1 GCA_903848435.1 uncultured Actinomycetes bacterium
AGCCCACCAATCACCTGGACGCCGACTCCATCAGCTGGCTGCGACGTTTCCTGGCGGCCTATCCGGGCGGCTTCGTGGTGATCAGCCACGATGCGGCACTTCTGGAGGCGACCGTCAACACCGTGATTCACCTGGACGCCAACCGAGCCGAACTCGACACCTACTCGATGGGCTGGAAGGCGTACCTGCAGCAGCGTGAGACCGACGAACGACGCCGGCGCCGCGAGCGGGCCAATGCCGAGCGCCAGGCATCGGCGCTCCGTGAGCAAGCCGAGCGCATGCGGGCGAAGGCCACCAAGGCCCGAGCAGCGCAGTCCATGTTGAAGAGGGCCGACCGCCTTGTCACGGGACTGGAGGCCCAGCGCGCGAGTGACCGGGTGGCACGCATTCGCTTTCCCGACCCGGCGCCGTGTGGCAAGACGCCGCTGAGCGCCAAGGGTCTGTCGCGGTCCTATGGCTCGCAGGAGGTGTTCACCGATATTGACCTGGCTGTCGACCGTGGATCTCGCGTGGTCATCCTCGGACTCAACGGGGCTGGCAAGACCACGCTGCTGCGCATTCTCGCGGGAGTCGACGAGCCCGACACCGGGGCGGTGACGCTCGGGCACGGTGCGCGCGTAGGTTACTACGCGCAAGAGCACGAGACGCTCGACCCCGACCGCACCGTGTTGCAGAGCCTCGCGGCGTCCGCTCCGGAACTCCCGGAGACCGAGTGCCGGCGCATCCTGGGCTCCTTCCTCTTCACGGGCGACGACGTCGACAAGCCGACGGCGGTCCTCTCAGGTGGCGAGAAGACGCGCCTGGCGCTCGCGCTACTCGTGGTGTCCAGCGCCAACATCCTGCTTCTGGACGAGCCAACGAACAACCTGGATCCGGCCAGTCGCGAGGAGATCCTGCGCGCATTGCACGGCTACCGCGGTGCCGTGGTGCTCGTCACCCACGACGAGGGCGCCGTACGCGCGCTCGATCCGGAGCGGGTGGTCATCCTTCCTGAGGGGGACGAGGACCTATGGAATGACGACTACGCTGAACTGGTTTCCCTGGCATGACACGCGATCTCGAGATGGGACAGTCCGGTGGATGAGCCCTGGGGCGGTATCGACCCGGACCTGGTCGCGCAGGGGAGCCTGCGCCTGGACTTCTCCGATGGCGTCCTGCGGATCACCCTCGATCGGCCGGAGGCCCGCAATGCGCAGACCCCGGCCACGTGGCAGGCACTAGCCGCCATCGGCGAAGCCGTCAGATCCGGTCGTCATGAGGTCGACGTTGTCGTCGTGACAGGTTCCGGTCCCGCCTTCTCCTCTGGGCTCGATCGCCGGATGTTCACTCCCGAGGGCATCCCCGGACAGATGTCGCTGGCCAGCATGGCTGCCCTGGACGACGAGGGGATCGATGCCGCCATCACTCGCATTCAGGACGGTTTCACCTGGCTGCGGGAGACCCCGGCCGTGTCGATCGCGGTCGTACGCGGCCATGCGATCGGCGCCGGCTTCCAGCTCGCACTTGCCTGCGACATGATCCTCGCCGCCCCCGATGCGCGCTTCGCCATGCGAGAGACGTCCTGGGGCCTCGTGCCCGACCTCGCAGGCACGTGGCCCCTCGTGCGTGCGGTCGGCTACGGCCGAGCGCTGGAGATCTGCGCGACCGGGCGGGAGGTGGATGCCGATGAGGGCTACCGCCTCGGCTTTGTCACGCGGGTCGAGGCCGACCCTGATGCGGCGCTGACCGAGTTGCTGGGCTCCCTGCGCGCCACGCCGCCCGGTGCCGTCCGAGAGCTGACATCGCTGCTGCGGGGCGCACAGGACCGCACCGCGTCCGAGCAGCAGGCCGCTGAGCGTGCCGCCCAGGCGCGTCGACTGCGCTCCTTGCTCGCCCTGTTGGGCGGCTGAGGTGTCGGGCGTCAATCCCTGGGCTGTCTACCAGTCCCTCACTCGCGACCCCGCTCAGGTCAAGAAGGTCGAGCGCGGCGTCCTGCGCCGCATCCTGACCTACGCGCGCCCCTACAAGGCACTCGTCGCGGCCTTCCTCGTCACCCTGGTCGTGGCATCACTGCTCACCGTCGCCCAGCCGTTGCTCTTCCGTCAGATCGTGGACAACGGCATATCGCAGGGCAATGCGACGCTGGTGACCGTCCTGGCCCTGTGCATCGCGGGGCTGGCCATCCTCGACGCACTGGTCGGCGTGGTCAGCCGTTGGTACTCCGCCCGTATCGGCGAGGGACTCATCTTCGACCTGCGCACCCAGGTCTACGGACACGTCCAGGAGCAGTCGATCGCCTTCTTCACGCGTGCTCAGACGGGTGCCCTTGTCTCACGCCTCAACTCGGATGTCATCGGCGCTCAGCAAGCCTTCACCTCGACCTTGAGCGGCGTCGTCGGCAACGTCATCACGGTGACCATCGTGCTGATCACGATGTTCCTGCTCTCATGGCAGGTCACCCTGCTCTCGCTGATCCTCGTGCCGCTCTTCCTCTTCCCGGCTCGATGGATGGGCCGGCGGCTGCAGTCCTTGACCAAGGAGCAGATGCAGGTCAACGCGCAGATGAGCACTCAGATGACCGAACGCTTCAATGTCGCCGGCGCACTGCTGGTCACGCTCTTCGGCCGCACCCGCGACGAGACGTCCGAGTTCTCGGGCCGGGCGGCGCGAGTCCGCGACGCGGGCATCTCGATCGCGATGGCTAACCGGTGGTTCTTCACGGCGCTGTTGCTCGTTGGCTCCATCGCGACGGCCGTGGCCTACGGCGTGGGCGGCAACCTCGTGATCTCCGGGGCCATCACCCTGGGCACGCTGCTCGCCCTCGTGGCCCTCCTGGCCCAGCTCTACGGCCCGCTGACGGCGCTGTCCAACGTGCGCGTCGATGTCATGACGGCGCTCGTGAGCTTCGAGCGAGTCTTCGAGGTGCTCGACCTCCCGCCGCTGGTAAGGCAGTCACCCGAGGCGGTCCCCGTGCCGCAGGGACCGCTGAGCGTGGCGTTCGACCACGTCTCGTTCCGATACCCCACAGCTGCGGAGGTCTCCCTCGCCTCGCTGGAGTCGGTGGCCAGGGCCGAGGAGCCGCGCGGCGAGGCGCCCGTCCTGCATGACGTGTCGTTCAGCGCCGAGCCCGGACAGCTCGTGGCCCTGGTCGGGCCCTCCGGTGCGGGTAAGACCACGATCACGGCGCTGATCCCGCGGCTCTATGACGCCACCACCGGCGCGGTGCGCGTGGGTGGCATCGACGTTCGTGACCTGGAGTTGGAGTCCCTGCGCGGTTCGATCGGTGTCGTCACGCAGGACGCGCACATGTTCCACGACACCATCGGCGCCAATCTTCGCTATGCCCGCCCGGATGCCACGGATGCGCAGATTCGCGAGGCCCTGCGGGGTGCGCACATCCTGGACCTCATCGACTCACTGCCCAACGGTCTCGACACTGTCGTGGGTGACCGTGGCTACCGGCTGTCCGGCGGGGAGAAGCAGCGCATCGCGATCGCCCGTCTGCTGCTCAAGGCCCCGCGGATCGTGATCCTCGACGAGGCCACCGCGCACCTTGATTCCGAGAGCGAGGCCGCGGTGCAGGATGCGCTGGCAACCGCCCTGGTGGGCCGCACCTCCATCGTCATCGCGCACCGGCTCTCCACGGTCCGACAGGCCGACGTCATCCTGGTCATCGACGACGGCCGAATCGTCGAGCGCGGCACACACGACGAGTTGCTGTCACGCGGTGGCCTCTATGCCACCCTCCACGCCACGCAGTTCACCGACTGAGCACCTTTCCCCTCGTGTGGATCGACTTCCGGACACTTGCGGGGGCCCAGAAGTGTCCCTAGCTCGATCCGGAGTTGGTGGGTAGGGGACGAGGCCTACCAGGGCGAGTGCAGGATGCCGCCGTCGACGGGCACCAGCGCACCGGTGACGTACGACGCCGCGGGGGACAGCAGGAATGCCGCCACCCGGCCGAACTCCTCGGGCTCGCCCAGGCGCCGCAACGGGATGCTGCCCTCGATCGCGGCGAGAGTCGCCGGATCGCCCTGCGACAGGGTCGCCATCCGCTCGGTGGCAATCCGACCAGGGAGGATGCCATTGACGCGCACGCGCGGCGCAAGCTCGATCGAGAGCTCCTTGACCAGCATGGCGAGTCCCGGGCGCAGCACGTTGCTCGCACCGAGTCCGAGGATGGGCTCGCGAACCGTGGTCGACAGCACGGACAGGATCGATCCGCCGTCGACGATGACAGGCGCAAATGCGCGCATGACCCGCACGGAGGCGAGGAGCACCCCGTCGATGGCCGCCGTCCACTCCGCATCGGTGTAGTCCAGTGCGGCTCCGGGGGATGGGCCGCCGACATTGACCAGGACGCCGTCCACGCGGCCCAGATACTCCGTGGCGTGATCGCGCAGGCGTTCACCCGCATCCGGTGCTGACAGGTCGACGCTCATGGCGATCGCACGGTCACCGAGAGACCCCCGAGCGGCTTCCAGGGCCTCGGCACGGCGGGCGGCGATGAGAACGCGGGCGCCGTCGTCGACCAGCGCCTGCGCCGTGGCGAACCCGAGACCCTGGGACGCCGCCGTGACGACGTAAGCGCGATCAGTCAGGTTGAGGTCCATGGACTGGCCTCCTCCTGTCGCTCGGATGGGGCGCGTGTCGCGTCCTCGCGTGCCTCGCGGCGCAAGAAGAAGAGCCATCCGCCGATAGCAACGGCGGCAAAGAGCAGCCATTGAATGGCGTAGGAGACATTGCGTCCCTCGTCGATGACGGGGACCGGGATGGGAGTCACCGACGCATCGACCGGCACGGAGGACTCCATCTGCACGTAGAGCGCCGGTGCTCCGTCGCCGTCGAACGCCACGGGATCGACAGCCGAAGCCTGTCCGCGGGGCAGATCCGTCGGTGCCGGATCGGGCGTTCGCTCGCCGACGCGCAGCCAGCCCGTGATGGACACGTCGCCGTCGGGCGGGGTTGGCGCGGGCTGCTCGGCCGTCGCCGTGCCCTCGACCGGCACCCAGCCCCGGTTGACCCACACGCGCGTGCCATCCATCTGGCGCAGGGGAGAGGCGACCCAGAAGCCATTACGGCCGTCAAGGGGTCGTTGCCGGATCAGGACGGTCGCGGATGAGTCGTACGTGCCGGACAGCGTGACCGGACGCCA
>CAINGG010000079.1 GCA_903848435.1 uncultured Actinomycetes bacterium
CGCCTGGTGCGCGCGAGCCAGTCGCTCGCGCTGCCGCTTCACATCGGTGGGGCTCATCTCGACGTCGTGCGCGAGGCGCGCGCGGCCGCAGAGACGCTGCGCTACACCGATGACCGCCGTTCGCTGAGGCCCAGCGCATGAGCCAGCCCCCGCGCGCGGTCGCGGCGTACTACAAGGCATTGCCTTCGCCGCAGCGGGAGACGATGCTGGCGATGCGCGAGCGGATCTTGTCGGTCGTCCCCGACGCCGTCGAATGCATCAAGTACCAGATGCCGACATTTGTCGTCGATGGCGTGCCGGTGTGCGGGATCATGGCGCATAAGCGGCATGTGGGCTATTACCCCTACAGCGGGAGCGTGCTGGCGCAGTTCCCCGAACTGATGGAGAGGTACGGCGGCACCAAGAGCGCACTTCACGTGCCCATCGATAAGCCGCTGCCGGTCACGACGATTCGCCGGCTCATCAGGGCGCGCAGGGCGAAGTAGGGATCCCTGCCCTCGCTTGGGGCACCGGCACCGCACCAGATTGCCCGTTTTACCCCTCACGGACGCCCACCCTGACAACATGGCCCCGTGGCATCCCCCGAAGGCACAGGCAGTAGTTCGTTCGTCGTCCAGTACGCGATCCAGGCCGACAAGGCGGGGGAGTTCTCCCGGCTGGTCGGCGACCTCGGCACGAGCGCGGCCAAGGCGAGCGACTTCCTCGGAACCGAGGTGCACCTGGACCCCTCCGGGACCGCACCCACGGTCGTGTGGCGCTTCACCACCCTCAACGCCGCGCGCACTTGGCAGTCGAGCCCGGCGATGGCGAGCTTCGAGCAGAGCCTGGAGCCGTTCTCGACCGCCAAACCGGTGCACAACGTGCTGGTCAACCCTGCTCCCTCGAGCACGGCATCGACCATCATCACCACGCGCGTGAAGCAGGGCAGCGATGCGTGGTACGCCGACTGGCAAGGCCGCATGGGAGCTGCCCAGCAGAAGTTCCCGGGCTACGTCGGCCAGCGCGTGCAGGCGCCGCTGCCTGGCACCAACAATGACTGGGTCGCCATCGTCGCCTTCGAATCCCCCGACGACCTGCATCGGTGGGAGACCAGCCCCGAGCGTGCGGCGCTGGTGAAGGAATCCGAGCCCTACGTCGAACGCTTCTACGTGCGTCCTGCCGACTCGGCGTTCGAGAGCTGGTTCGCCAAGACCGATGGCGGTGGCAAGCCGCCCCCCGGGTGGAAGCTGAGCGCGATCGTCCTGCTGGTGCTCTACCCGATCGTCATGCTCGAGTTCTTCACCCTCAACCACCTCACGGTCGACGTCCTGCACCTCAATCCAGCCCTGGGCGTGTTCATCGGCAATGCGATCAGCGTGGCCATCACCGGATTTGTGCTCATCCCATGGGCGTCGTCACTACTGCACTGGTGGTTGGTGCCACCGGAGGCCGAGGCGTCCCAGCGCACCAAGAAGGGCATTGCCGTGGTGGTCGGGCTCTACGCCATTTCGGTCATCATCTTCTGGGTGCTCGTCGCCCGGTTCCCGCAACTCATGCCGTAGGCATGCACTGGCAGCCCTACCCCCGAAGGAGCACCATGTCGACGGTCCACCGCGGCCACATCTTCCACATCGCCGGAGCACCACTGGTCACCGAAGCGGCGGCCAACCTGGCGCACTTCCCCGACGGCGCGCTCGTCGTCAGCGACGCGGGCATCATCGAGTGGTGCGGTGACTGGGCAGACCTGCCAGCGGAGCACGCGGGCGCCAAGGTCGTCGACCATCACGGCGCGTTCCTGCTGCCGGGCTTCGTCGACACGCACATGCACTTCCCGCAGGTGTGGTGCGGCGACTCCTACGGCGGCGGGCAGTTGCTGGAGTGGCTGACCAACTGCATCTGGCCGTCGGAGTCCAAGCTCGAGGATCCGGCGTACGCGCGCAAGGCCGCGGTCGAGTGGATCGATCGCATGGTCACCGCGGGCACGACCAACGGCTTGGTCTTCGGGTCGGCGTTCCCGCAGGCGCAGGACATCCTCTTCGAGGAGGCACGCAACCGCGGCATCCGATTGGTCTGCGGCCGCGGGGTCGAGACGACCGGTCCGGAATGGTCGAAGCTCGTGACCTCCGAAGAGAAGGCCGTCGAGCTGGTGCGCGACGAGATCGAGAAGTGGCACCCCCTCAATGAGGCCGACTACAAGAACGCACTGCAGTACGTCGCGGTGGTGCCGCGCTTCAGCCTGTCGGTGACGCCCACCACGATGGCGGCGCTCGGCGAGCTCTACGACCACTACCGCGACAAGGGCGTCTACTTCACCTCGCATCTCAACGAGAACGCGCGTCCCGGCACCGGCGAGATCGACCGCACCAAGTCGATCTACCAGGTCAACACCTATCTCGACACCTACGACGGCAAGTTCCTGCCCGGCTCGAAGATCGGCGGCAAGTCATTCCTCGGACCGCGCAGCGTCATGGCCCACTCGGTGCACTGCCAGGACGTCGAACTCGCGCGCATGGCCGAGACCGGCACCTCGATCGCGCACTGCCCCGTCTCGCAGCTCTTCCTCGGCTCGGGCACCATGCCGTGGAAGCGCACGGTGGCCTCGGGGGTCAACATCGCGATCGGCTCCGACTGGAGCGCGGGCGACGAGTGGTTCATCCCGCAGGTTCTCAACGCCTGCTTCAAGGTGCACATCTCCGAGCGCCAGCCGGTCGGCATCGACCCCTACCCCGCCGACGATCAGTCGCTGTCGCTCCATCCGGCCGAGCTGCTCTTCACCGGCACCCTTGCCGGGGCGCGGGCACTGGCCCTTGAGGACCGCACCGGCAACTTCGACGTGGGCAAGGAAGCCGACTTCGTCGTCATGGACCCGTCGGCGTGGGAGATGTACGGCCACACGCTCAAGGACATGGTGCTGCCGGAGGATCCGATCACACGACGTGACGC
>CAINGG010000080.1 GCA_903848435.1 uncultured Actinomycetes bacterium
CGTGGCCAACTACCTGTCGTTCCAGTACAACCCCCTCGACGAAACCTTCTTTCGCGGCATCCACCGGTTCCCACCCGGCAGTTTCGGCCGGCTCGACGTGGCCACCGGGCGCCTATCGATCGAGTCCTACTGGTCCTACGCCTTCCAGGGTGAGGGCGTCGACGACGAAGCCGCCCTGCTGGCACAGGTCCGAGAGGTCCTCGAGGACTCCGTCGAGCACCATCTCATCGCCGACGTTCCCGTCGGCGCCTTCCTCAGCGGCGGCATCGACAGCGCCATCACCGTCACGCTCGTGCAGGAGCGCCGTCGGGCGATGGGCCTCGACCCGGTCAAGACCTTCACGGTGGGCTTCGACCAGGTGAGCGAGCACCGTGAGGCGCGCGAAGTGGCCGACCGCCTGGGCACTGACCACCACGAGGTCCATGTCTCCTTGGACCAGTACCTCGGGGTGCTCCCCCAGATCGCCTGGTACTTCGACGAGCCCGTGGCCGACCCCTCGGCGGTGGCTCTCTACTTCGTCGCCGAGGCCGCGCGCGAGCACGTCACCGTCGTGCTGTCCGGGGAGGGAGCCGACGAGCTCTTCGGTGGCTACCGCATCTACCGCGAGCCGCTCGATCTTGACCGCGTGCGCAAGCTTCCCGCACCGCTGAGATCACTCGCCTCACGCGCCTCCCGCATCAGCCGCGACTTCCCGGGGCGCAACTACCTGCGGCGAGCGGCGACGGCGTTCAATGACCGCTACATCGGCAATGCGCGCATCTTCACCCCCGACGAGATACGACGCCTGCTGCGAGTGCCGGTGAACCCGACGGCACGCGTAGTCCCCGGCCGGGACCTCGCGAGCATCTACCCGGGTTTCGACGACCTGCCCGAGTCGCGCCGCATGCAACTCGTCGACATGCACTACTGGCTGCGCGGCGACATCCTCGCGAAGGCCGACCGGATGACGATGGCCCACTCCCTCGAACTGCGCGTCCCCTACCTCGATGTCGAGGTGGCGGAGGTCAGCGCCCGCATCCCCGACAGCCTCAAGTACCGCGACGGTACGACGAAGTGGCTCCTGCGCCGTGCCTTTCGAGGTCGCGTGCCGCAGGCGACGGAGGTCCGCGACAAGCTCGGCTTCCCGACGCCGTTTCGTCACTGGCTGCGCGAGGACCCGCAGGCGGTCATGGCCCCGATCAGGCGCAGCGAATTCCTGCGCGAGATCCTCGACATGGACGTCGTCGAGCAACTGGCCGCCGCGCACGCCGCAGGCAGCGCCGACAACTCGCGGCGGATCTTCGTCCTGCTGATGCTGGCCCTCTGGCACGAGGCGTTCTTTGCCGCGGCGGACGGGCCTGCCTAGACCTCTCCGCGATCGGCGGCAGCATCCGAGGAGATGAGCTGCCAGGGCACGCTCACCACCATGATCCCGGGCGTGAAGAGCAGGCGCGTCTTCAGCCGCAGGGCCGACTGGTTGTGCAGCAACTGCTCCCACCAGTGCCCGACGACGTATTCGGGCACGTAGACGGTGACGAGATCGCGGGGGCTGTCGCGGCGCAGCCCCTTGACGTAATCCAGGATCGGTCGGGTGATCTCGCGGTAGGGCGAGTCGAGGATGCGCAGGGTCACCGGGATCTCCCGGCGCTCCCAGTCACGCTGCAGGGCCTGCGTGTCTTCGCGGTCGACGTTGACCGTGATGGCCTCGAGGGTGTCGTGACGCGTCGCCCGCGCGTAGGCGAGGGCCCGGAGCGTCGGCTTGTGCAGCTTGGACACCAGCACCACGCCGTGCACGCGCGCCGGCAGGGTGACGTTTTCGCTGTCCCCGACGATGAGCTCCTCGCGCACGCGCTCGTAGTGCCGGTGAATGCCCTGCATGAAGAGGAAGATCAGGGGCATCGCGACTACGACGATCCAGGCGCCTTGGAGGAACTTCGTCGCCAGGACGATGACGAGCACGGTGCCGGTCATCACGAACCCGACCCCATTGATGATCCGGGCCCGCTTCATCCGCCCGCGCTCCTCCGGCTGCTCCTCGCCCCGGAGCTCGCGGTTCCAGTGCCGCAGCATGCCCACCTGACTCAGGGTGAACGACACGAACACGCCGACGATGTAGAGCTGGATGAGCGACGAGACATCAGCCTGGAAGACCACGATGAGGATGATCGCGAAGACGGCGAGTGCGACGATTCCGTTGCTGTAGGACAGGCGATCGCCCCGAGTGTGCAACTGCCGGGGCAGGTAGCCGTCGCGGGCCAGGATCGAGCCCAGCACGGGGAAGCCGTTGAACGCGGTGTTGGCCGCGAGCGCCAGGATCAGGGCGGTCGCGATCGAGATGGCGATCACGGCCACGTCGAACGAACCGAAGACGGCCTGGGCCACCTGGACGATGACGGTCTTCTGCGGTTGTCCGGCAGGCAGGCCGATGAGGTCGGCGTCGTCGCTTGTGACCTTGACCCCGGTGCTGAGGGCTAGCCACGTGATGGCCGCGAACATGCTCATCGAGATGACGCCGAGGAGGAGCAGCGTCCTGGCGGCGTTCTTGGACTTGGGCTTTCGGAACGACGGAACTCCGTTGGCGATGGCCTCGATGCCGGTGAGGGCCGTGGTGCCCGAGGAGAACGCACGTGCGACCAGGAAGAGCAGGGCGAAGCCGGCGAAAGCGTCGACCGGCACGATCTCCCAATCGGCACTCTCGGCGCGCATTTCGGTGCCTGCCGTCATGCGGATCACCGCGGTGATGACCATCGAGCCGATGGCGAGCATGAAGGCATAGGTGGGGATCGCGAAGACGAGCCCGGATTCGCGGATCCCCCGAAGGTTGATCACGGTGATGAGAACGACGAATCCCACGGCCCACCAGGGCGCATGGTCATTGATCACGGGGAAGACGGAGCCGAGGTTGGCGACGGCTGACGAGATGGACACCGCCACGGTCAGCGTGTAATCGACGAGGAGGGCGCTCGCTACGAAGACGCCCCATCGGGGTCCGAGATTGGTCGAGACCACCTCGTAGTCGCCACCACCGCTGGGATAGGCGCGCACGTTCTGCCGGTAGGAGGCCACCACCACGAAGAACATGAGGATGACCGCGCCGGCCACCCACGGGCCATAGGTGTAGAGGCTGAAGCCACCCAGGGCGAGAACGACGAGGATCTCCTGCGTCGCGTAGGCGTTGGAAGACAGGGCATCGCTGGCGAACACGGGAAGCGCGATGCGCTTGGGCAGCAGCGTGCTCTCCAGCCGGTCGCTGCGCAGGGCGCGACCGACGAAGAGACGCTTCACCGTGTCCACGATGGGCACGTCGGGTCATGCTACGGCTCCGGTCAGCGACACCGGCGTACCGACCCGCGCCCTAGGGGCCTCAGGCGTGTACCGTCCAGGCGTGCACTTGGTCATCATGGGGTGCGGGCGGGTCGGCTCGCTCCTCGCACACCGCCTCGACGAGGCAGGTCACTCCGTGGCAGTCGTCGACCAGGACCCCGGGGCGTTCCGGCGGCTCGGCGACGACTTCGGGGGTGCCACCGTCAAGGGCATCGGCTTCGATCGGGAGACCCTCGAGCGAGCGGGCATCCAGAAGGCCCATGGCTTCGCGGCTGTCAGCAGCGGCGACAACACCAACATCCTGGCGGCCCGAGTGGCACGCGAGACCTACGGCGTCGACCACGTCGTCGCGCGCATCTACGATCCGCGCCGGGCGGAGGTCTACCAGCGCCTGGGAATCCCCACCGTCGCCACGGTGTCCTGGACCGCGGGGCAAATCATGCGTGGCCTGCTCCCGCAGGGGGCTCTCGAGGAATACCGCGACCCCAGTGGTGTCGTCGTCCTGTGCGAAATGCGCCTGGATGAGTCGTGGTACGGCGATCGTGTACTCGAGATCGAGGAGATCACGGGCGCGCGCATCGCCTTCGTCACTCGGCTGGGGCTCGGGATCGTCCCCGGACGCGACACCATCTTGCAAACGGGCGACATCCTGCACGTGCTGTGCGCGAGTGACCAGCGAGACCAGATCGCCGATACCCTTGCGGCGCCGCGATCGCGCGCCGAGCAGGCGGGTGCGCCATGAGGGTCGCCATCGCCGGAGCAGGCAAGGTCGGGCGGTCCATCGCCCGCGAGCTCCTGGGCTTCGGCCACGAGGTGCTCCTCATTGACCGTGATCCC
>CAINGG010000081.1 GCA_903848435.1 uncultured Actinomycetes bacterium
CGCGATGCCACTGGCGACGGCTGTCGCTGCGCTGGGCCTGGCCACCGGCACCCTGGCGATGATCAGTCACGTCTACGCCATCCCGCCGTTCGCCACGGCTCTGCTGGCACTGCTGACGATCGGGGTCGGCATCGACTACGCGCTGTTCATCGTGTCGCGTCATCGCACCGGGCTGGCACAGGGCGTAACCGTGCACGACTCCATCTGCCGGGCCTTCGACACGTCGGGGCGCGCGGTCATCTTCGCCGCCTTCGCCGTCGCCATCTGCCTGGGCGCGATCGTCTTCGTAGGCATCCCCTTCCTCAATGGCGTGGCCCTCGCGGCGGCGCTCGGAGTCGCCCTGGCCGCCCTCGCCACATGGACGCTGCTGCCGGCCCTGCTGTCGTTTGCCGGACGACGGGTCAAGCCGTCGACCGAGGGGGCCGGGGCCGGGTGGAAGCGCTGGTCCGTCTTCGTCTCGCGGCACTCCTGGGCCTCGCTCCTGGTCGCCGGTGCCGTGCTCATCGCGCTGGCCACGCCGGTGCTGAGCCTGCGCCTGGCCAGCGCGGATGCCTCCTTCGATACCCCCGGCACCATCAGCCGCAACGGGCACGAGTTGCTAGTGCTGGCCTATGGCCCCGGTGGCGCATCGCCGATCACGATCGTGTCGCAGGACCCGGCGACCTTCGAGTCGCAACTGGAGGAGATCGCGGCGCTGCCGCAGGTCGAGATGGTGTCGCCGCCGGCGATCGAGCAGGACGTCGCGTGGGCGGCCGTCGTCAGCAAGTACACGGCTTACGACCAGCAGACCGACCAGCTCATTGCCGAACTTGGATCGCTCGGGGTCACACCTACCGGCTACACAGTGATCGCTTCGGACCTGGCCAACACGTTGTCCTCGCGACTGCCGGTCTTCATCGCGGCCATGCTGGCGCTGTCCAGCCTGCTTCTGCTGTGGGTCTTCCGGTCGATCGCGATCCCGATCAAGGCCGCGCTCATGAACCTGCTTGCCGCCGGTGCGTCCATGGGCATCGTCGTGATGATCTTCCAGTGGGGTTGGCTGGGCTGGCAGGCCGCCGGGCCGATCGAGCCCTTCTTGCCACTGGTATTCCTGGCGATTCTCTTCGGCCTGTCGATGGACTACCAGGTCTTCATGGTTGCCCGCATTCGCGAGGAGTGGATGCGGCTGGGTGACAACGACGCGGCCGTGGCGTCGGGCCTGGCTGACACGGGCAAGGTCGTGACCGCTGCTGCCGCCATCATGATCGCTGTCTTCGGCGCGTTCGCACTGTCGGGCCAGCGCCTCATCTCGATGTTTGGCGTCGGCCTCGCCGTGGCGATCTTCATCGATGCCTTCATCGTCCGCTCGCTCATGGTCCCGTCGACCATGAACCTGCTCGGGCGATGGAACTGGTGGATTCCGCGGTGGCTCGATCGCGTGCTGCCGCATCTGGA
This sequence comes from uncultured Actinomycetes bacterium, assembly GCA_903848435.1. Classification (GTDB taxonomy): domain Bacteria; phylum Actinomycetota; class Actinomycetes; order S36-B12; family S36-B12; genus Mxb001. Next base: position 1,435 of record CAINGG010000081.1, read on the forward strand.
TGTCGAGGGCCCGGTGGACGCGCATCGGCCCGAACGTGCTTCCGCCGACACCTAGAGGTCCAAAAGCTTAGGGTTACCTAACTTCCCACTGGACGAGTTCGTCCACAGGCGCTCGGCGGCGTGTGCTGGCAACTGTGCCGGGCGGGTATCGAGCCGTGCGTACGCCGTGCAGAATGTCCCCGTGACCTCCCCGATGACCGGCCTTGGCTGGCCCGTTTCACGTGAAACTGCGCCCCCGGATGTTTCCCGTGAAACGGCCCTGTCGGGCATGACCGGGCTCGGCTGGCCCGACGAGGCGCCGAATGTGCTGCCGATCGGCGAGGCCCGATGACCCGGGTCTTGGCCGTGGCCAACCAGAAGGGCGGGGTCGGCAAGACCACGACGACCGTAAACCTCGCCGCCGCCCTGGCCACCCAGGGCCGGGAGGTTCTGGTGATCGACCTCGACCCGCAGGGCAATGCGTCGACGGCCCTGGGCCTGGACCACCACAGCGGGGTGCCGAGCACCTACGAGGTGCTCACCCAGGATCTCCCCCTGGCCGACATCGTCCGCAGCTGCGGCGAGGGCGAGGGCCATCTGTGGGCGGCCCCCGCAACGATCGACCTAGCGGGCGCCGAGATCGAGTTGGTCTCCCTCGTGGCTCGTGAGGGGCGCCTCGACCGGGCCATCCAGGCCTACCTCGAGGCCCACGAGGCTCGGGAGGGCCGGCCGCTGGAGTTCGTCATCATCGACTGCCCACCCAGCCTGGGCCTGCTCACCCTCAATGCCCTGGTCGCGGCCGAGGAGCTCCTGCTGCCCATCCAGTGCGAGTACTACGCCCTGGAGGGTGTCTCCCAGCTCCTGCGCACGGTCGACCTGGTCAAGAAGCACCTGAACCCGAAGCTGCGCGTCGGGGCGGTCCTGCTGACGATGTACGACGGTCGCACGCGGCTGTCCTCCCAGGTCGTGCAGGAGGTCCGGGCGCACTTCGGCGACGTCGTGCTGCCCACCCTCATCCCCCGCTCGGTGCGCCTGTCGGAGGCGCCGTCGTACGGGCAGACGATCCTGGCCTACGACCCCGGCTCCTCAGGCGCGCTGGCGTACCTCGAAGCGGCCAAGGAACTGGCAGGGTAGTTTTCCACAAGTTATCCACAGGACGGATGCACATGGCAGAGGCACGTAGAGGGCTCGGCAAGGGGCTGGGCGCCCTCATCCCGACCGAGGCACCGGCCGGCGAGCCGAGCGCGCCGTCGGTCGCGAGCACCGCGCCCGTCGAAGGGGCGGTCTACGTCGAGGTCGCGCCCACCGACGTCCTGCCCAACTCACGTCAGCCCCGCCAGGTCTTCGACACCGATGCGCTCGCCGAACTCGTGCACTCCATCCGCGAGGTCGGACTGCTCCAGCCCATCGTCGTACGACGCAGGCCGGGTGCGAAGAAGAAGGAACCGCACTACGAGCTCGTGGCGGGTGAGCGACGGTGGCGCGCATGCCAGGAAGTCGGCATGGATCGCATCCCGGCGATCGTGCGCGACGCGGCCGACGACGAGATGCTGCGCGATGCGCTCCTGGAGAACCTGCACCGGGCGCAGTTGAACCCCCTCGAGGAGGCCGCGGCCTACCAGCAGTTGCTGGCCGACTTCGGCGGCACGCAGGAGGAGCTCGCCCAGCGCCTGGGCCGGTCGCGCCCGCAGGTGGCCAACACCCTGCGGCTGCTCAAGCTGCCGCCCGCGGTGCAGCGCCGCGTGGCCGCGGGCGTCATCAGTGCCGGCCACGCCCGCGCGCTGCTGTCTCTCGACGATCCCGCCGCCATGGATGCCCTCGCCGACCGCGTCGTGCAGGAGGGACTGTCAGTGCGCACGGTCGAGGAGATCGTGCTCATCGGCGATGACGGCGAGCGCAAGAAGCGCACTCCCCGCCCGCGCGGCGGCGCCGCACCGGAGGTTGTGGCGGCGACAACCGAGATCGCCGAGCGCCTCGGCGATGCGCTCGACACCCGCGTGCGTGTCGAGGGTGTACGCACGGCGCGCAGCCACGGCCGCCTGGTCATCGAGTTCGCCGATCTTGAGGATCTGCACCGCATCGCCGATGCCATCGACGAGTGATTGCTCGCGCTGAACGACTCGATAGCCAACCTGCGCTTTCCCGGATCATCGACCAGCCTTAGGGTGTGCCCACCGTGCAGCGCGGGACCTCCGCCGCGCCGGTCCGCCGGGAAGGAGCCCACATGCGCACCGTCATCGTCGGAGCCGGCATTCTCGGCCTGACCCTGGCCTACGAGCTTGCCCGCCAGGGTGCCGAGGTCGAGGTGCTCGACGCGCGCGAGTCCGGTCTGGGCGCATCGGCCGTCAACGCCGGATGGGTGGTGCCGTCCGAGGCGGCGCCCGTTCCCGGTCCCGGGCTGATCATGAAGTCGCTGAAGTGGATGGTGCACAAGGACTCCCCGCTCTACATCCGCCCGTCTGCCGATCCGGCTCACGTGCGCTTCATGCTCGGCATGTGGCGGCGCTGCAATGCACGCGACTTCCGCTCCGGCTTCCAGGCGCACCTGGCGCTGTGCGAGTCCACCAACGA
>CAINGG010000082.1 GCA_903848435.1 uncultured Actinomycetes bacterium
CCAGGATGACGACGACCACCCAGGGCACACCCTGGATGACCTTCTTGGCGGTGGCGAGTTGACGCTCCTGGTTGAGCAGGTAGGTCGCGAAGAAGATCAAGACAGCGAGAGCGATCACCTTGATGGCCCAGACGCTCATCGCCTCGGCGGGCAGGCCCGTCTTGCGACGGCGACGAATCGCCAGGAAGGTCGTGAGCGCGAACCCACCCACGATGATGATGGCCAGCAGCCATCCTGCCCAGACCGGCATATTGCCGTTCATCACCACGAGGATCGCATCGCTGCGAATGGGCATCGTGCCGCCTTCGCCGATGATCAGCAGCATGGCTCCCTGCAGGGCAAGGAACATAGCGAGCGTCACGACGAAGGAGGGGATACCGAGTCGGGCCACCAGCAGGCCGATGACGATGCCGATGACGGCACCGGTGAGGAGGGCAAGCAGCAGGGCGAGCGGCCAGGCCATCTCCCAGCTGTTGAGCGCGACGGCCAGCACGGCCGCGCACGTGCCCGCGGCGAAGCCCGCCGACAGGTCGATCTCACCGAGCAGGAGCACGAAGATGAGCCCCATGGCCAAGACGATGATGGCTGCACTCTGGTTGATGAGGTTGGCGAAGTTGAAGATCGACAGGAACGTCGATCCTTCGAGGACGCCAAAGAGGAGCACGAGGGCGACGAGGCCGAGTACGGCGGGCAGCGAGCCGATGTCGCCACCGCGCACGCGCGCCCAGTAGTCGCTGACGGCCTGGCGGATGCCCCCGGTGTCACCGGCGGCAGGAATGTCGACGTCGGTCGGCTGGCTGCTCATACCGCACCTCCCATGGCGACCTCGGGCTGCAGGCCGACATCGCCGGAACGCCCTGTGGTGATGAGCTCGACGACCTGCTGCGAGGAGACGGAGGTCTTCTCGACCTGGGCTGCCAGGCGCCCGAGGTAGAGGCAGGCGATGTCGTCAGCGACCGCCTGGACGTCGTTCATGTTGTGGGAGATCAAGATGACGCCGAGGCCGTTGTCGGCCAGCCGGCGCACGAGGTTGAGGACCTGCTCGGTCTGGGCGACGCCCAGGGCGGCAGTGGGCTCATCGAGGATGACGAGCTTGGAGTTCCACAGCACGGCGCGGGCGATGGCGACGGTCTGGCGCTGGCCGCCCGAGAGGCTCGAGACCTGCTGGCGCAGCGACTTCAAGGTGCGCACCGACAGGCCCTTGAGCGTCTCCGCCGCGCGCTGTTCCATCGCGGTCTCGTTGAGCGTGACGCCGGACTTCACCTCGCGGCCCAGGAACATGTTGTGAACGACATCGAGGTTGTCGCACAGGGCGAGGTCCTGGTACACGACCTCGATACCGAGGTCGTTGGCCTGCTTGGGACCGGCGATGGTCACCGGGCGACCCTCGAAGCGGATCTCGCCGCTGTCAAAAGGGTAGATGCCGGCGACGCCCTTGATCAGGGTCGACTTGCCAGCGCCGTTGTCGCCGACAAGGGCGGTGACTCGCCCGGCACGCACGTCGAGGTCGACATCGCGCAAGACGTGCACCGGACCGAAGCTCTTGTTGATACCCCGTAGCGACAGCAGGGGCGCGGACTGATCGGACATCGCGATCCTCACCAGGTCAAGGACAGGTGGAGCCAAGTGTGGCAGGGAGAGCGGTGGGGGCGGGCCAGATTGCAGCCCGCCCCCACCGTGTCTTCATGTCGTGCTAGCGGTGGTGCAGGGAGTTACGGCGTAACGCCGTACTCCTCGCACTTCTTCTTCAACTCGTCCGTGGTGCACACCCGGTCGTAGGTCGTGAAGCCATCGGCGATCACGTCCTTGACGTTCTCCGGGAAGATGGACACGGGCACGAGCAGCACCGACTTGACCTCGGCGCCGGTCTCGCTGTCGACGACCGAGCCGGTCGCAAGGCCGTCAGCCGTGGGGATCTCACCCTTGGCCAGGGCCACTGCGAGTGCAGAGGCAGCCTCGGCCTCGGCCTTGATGGCCTTGTAGACCGTCATGCACTGGGTGCCGAGCAGCACGCGCTGCAGGCCCTCGTCGGTCGCGTCCTGACCGGTGACGGGGATCTCGCCGGCCACGCCATTGCGCTCGAGGACCGCGATGGCAGCGCCACCGAGGCCGTCGTTCGCGGAGGCAACGCCGATCAGATCGCCACCGACCTCGGTGTAGATCTGCTCGAAGATCGTGCCGGCCTGGGTGTTGTCCCAGTCGGGCACGGACTGGTCAGCCGCGATGGTGTAGCCCGCGTCCTTGATGACCTTCTCGTAGCCCTGCTTGAAGAGCGTGGCGTTGTTGTCGGTCGGGGAGCCGTTGAGCAGCACCACCGGGCCGGAGTCATTGCCATTGTTCTGCATGCAGGTGACGAGGCCCTCGCCGATCTTGGTGCCGACAGCCACGTTGTCGAAGGACACGTAGTACTGCGCGCCGCCGCCCAGGGTCAGACGGTCGTAGTCGATCGTCGGGACGCCCTGCTCATCGGCCTTCTTGATCACCGCGGCAGCCGAGGGGCTGTCGAGGTTGACCAGCATGAGCACGTTGATGCCCGAGGCGAGCATCTGGTCGGCGATGGTGGCGAACTTCGCCTTGTCGCCCTCGGCATTCTGGATGTCGTACTCGACACCCGCGGCCTGGAAGGCCTGCTCGAGGAACGGACGGTCCGCGGTCTCCCAGCGAGCCGAGGAGGCCGAGTCGGGAAGGATGACGCCGACCTTGGCCGTCGTCGGTGCGGGCTCCGCCGAGCTGCTCTCGGGAGCAGGTGCGGCCGAGCTGCTGTCAGGAGCCGGTGCGGCGCTCGAGGAGGAGCCGCCACCGCTGCTGCCGCCACAGGCGGCAACGAGGAGCCCGGCGGCCGCGAGGCCGGCGATAGCTCCGAAAGTGCGCTTGGACATCTGGGTCCTTTCTCAGCAGGGCGACCCTGCGTGTCGTGTGGTGCTGTCGTGTGCGGTTGTGCGGTGAACGTCGCGTCCGGGGGGTTAGGCCCCCAGGATCGTGTCGATCACCAACTGGTCCAGCTGTTCGTTGCGGTATCCGCGGCTGGCCAGGGTCTCGGGGTCGAACTTCTCGGCGAGGAGTTCGTCGGCGGTGGCCTTGGAGTAGGGGCCGACCGTGGGGATGGCGAGTTCGGGAACGCCCGCGTCTGCGAGCGCCTGCTTCACCTTGGGATTGGCGTCGAACTCCTTGGCCTTCTCCCGGAAGATGAGGTAGGTGCGCATGCAGCCGCGCGCGAAGTCCCAGATGCCATCGCCGTTTTCGTTGCGGTAGGGGCGCGCATCGAAGTGCTTGGGGCCGTCGTAGCCGCTGTTTTCGAGCAGGCGCACGACCATGAAGTCGTCCTTGATGCCCTCGGAACCGAAGCGAAGATCCTGGTCGTAGCGCCCGATCTTCTGGTCGTTGAGGTCGATGTGGAAGAGCTTGCCCTGCCACAGCGTCTGGGCCACGCCCTGGTAGAAGCTCAGGCCCGCCATCGTCTCGTGTGCCACCTCGGGGTTGAGCCCGACCATGTCGGCGTGATCGAGGGTCTCGATGAAGGCCAGCGCATGGCCGACCGTCGGGAGGAAGGTGTCGCCGCGAGGCTCATTCGGCTTGGGCTCGATGGCGAAGCGGATGGAGTAGCCCTTGTCGACGACGTAGGACGCCAGGAAGTCGAGGGCCTCTCGGTAGCGATCGAGTGCATCGGCGGGCGTCTTCGACGCGGCGGACTCCACGCCCTCGCGCCC
>CAINGG010000083.1 GCA_903848435.1 uncultured Actinomycetes bacterium
CCGACGCGCCGATGAAGACCGAGGAGACCAGCAGCGACGCATACGCCGTCGACACGAGGATCGCTCCGGCCGAAAGCGCGGCCAGGATGACGGAGAGCACAGCAAGCAAGCGCGTCCCCACGCGAAGAGCAAGCACTCCCGTGAAGGCGCCGAGCGTCATCCAGAGCACCGTGAGTGGCACGACGACAAGTCCGGAGTTGATGTCGGGTGCCGACTGCCGTGACAGCAGCGGCAGATAGGTCAGCATCGAGAACTGCACGAAGCCGATGATGAGCGCGACGATGACCGTGGCGACGATGGTGCGAGAGGTGAGCAATGCGGCAGGGATCAGTCCCTGCTTGCGACGCAGGGCGTGCCAGACCAGGGCCGCCGTGAGCACGATGCCGAGGATAAACGCCCACCACCAGCCGCGCTCGATGCCCAGGAGAAGCAGCGTGAGCCCGGAGATCATGAGTGCGCTGCCCACGCCGTCGAAATGTCGTGACTCGGCTTCGCGCGGCTTCGCGTGGAGCTTGCCGAAGAGCAGCGCACCGGCGAGCACAATCACGGGGATGATCAGCGCGAACGCCCAGCGCCAGGACACCGCGACCAGCGCCCCTCCGATGAGCGGGCCAAGACCGGCGGCGACGCCGTACGCGACGTTGTAATAGATCTGCATGCGCGCGCGCTCGGCACTCGTGCACCGACGCGCGAGAATCGCCTGGCCCACGGGCACGAGACCGCCCGCGCCCACGCCCTGGATGAGCCTCCCGAGGATGAGGATCTCCAGAGATGGAGCCGTCATCGACACGACCGTGCCGACGAAGAAGACGGCAAGTGCGGCCCACATGACGTCGCGCTCGCCGCGCAGGTCGAGCCACCTGCCCCACAGCGGAATCGTGACGGTGGAGGTGAGCAAGTAGCCAGCGACGAGCCATGACACTTCCGCGCCGCCACCGAAGTCGTCGCCGATGGTGGTCAGCAGCGGGACCACGAGCGTGGAGTCGAGCACGGAGAGCGTCCCGGTGAGGATGACACCGATCAGGACACGTGCACCAACACTTGCCGGGATCCTGCTCACCCGCCCAGCATTCCGGCGATGTCAGCGGTGCACAAGGGACACGAGAGGCCGTCGCTCCCTTGACGAATCTCCATGGGCGCCCGCGGGAGGTGGCGGTGACCTAGGCTCGCGGTGTCGCTGAAACCATGGCACCGAGAACGCCGGGACGAGACGCGGGAGGAAACCCATGGAAATCACTCGACGACATGTCCTCGCTGGAGCGAGCGCGGTGGGACTTTCCGCCACTCTCGGCGGGCGTCTCTCTCCCGCGCACGCGACTGGTGGAGCACCAGCAGATCCGGACTACGTGCTGCTCCAACTCTTCAACAACTCAGGCTTCAACGGCCAGATCTCCTTCTGCCTCGGTGGGACAAGTTCGCAGACGGCGGAGATCGGCGAGGTCATGTACGCCGTCAATCGCATCAACGCGAAGACCGGTAACCCCGGCAACCCGAGCATGGATCCCCCATCGATGGGACCCACAGCGAAGGACTTCGAGATCCTGGTTCAGGAGTTCGTCGACCTGGGTGACCGCCTGGAAAGACTCGCCACGAGTGCCGGCAAGGGCAACCGAGTGACCTACCGGCAGCGCATGATGCGTGCCTCCTCATACGTGGCGCAGTCGCTGTTCTTCGTCCTAGGCGGGACCGAGCCGGACAACGAGGCCGAGTACTTCCGCATCTGCCAGGAGCGCTGGCTCAAGGCTGCGCGGATGATGGACCGCCCCGTGGAGACCTTCGAGGTGTCCACGCCGTTCGGCGAGGTCCCCTGCTTCTTCCTCCCGGCGACATCGGGGTCGGGCCCTCGACCAACGCTGATCGTCAGCTCGGGCAGCGACGGGCAGCTCGTGGAGTGCATGACGTTCGGGGTTACCGCGGGCTTGGCTCGCGGCTACAACGTGGTGCTCTTCGAAGGTCCCGGCCAGATGCAGCTCCTGTTCGAGGAGAAGATCCCCTTCACACCGCAATGGGACAAGATCATCGGGCCCATCGCCGAGCATGTGCGACGCCGCAATGACGTCAGTCGGGTGGGTGTCGTCGGGGTTTCCTTCGCTGGGATGCTCTGCGCCCGGGCCTACGCCAACCTCGATCTCGACGCCACGGTGCTCATGCCGGCCGCCTGGAATGCCACGCTGCTGTGGGGCGACCAGACGAGCATGGACATGGTCAAGAAGACACACAAGCTGCCCGCGCCCGACAAGGCCAAGGTGGCCGCTGGCCTGAATGAGGGCTTCACGAAGGGCTGGGCCACCATGCCCCGCACGGCGCAATTCAACATCTACAAGCGCGGGGAGATCTACAGCCCCCGGTTGCTACGCGAAGCCCGCGCCGGGAAGGTCCCCTCCGACTACTACGGGCTGCTCGAGGCCATGCTTCCGTTCGTCTTCGACCGCGACTACCGCAATTCCGGACGATCCAGCGGTCCCATCATGCTCACTCGCAACGATGGGGATGTCTTCTTCAATGGTGGTTCGGGGGAGCCCCCAACGCCCACGACGGGGAAGTACGACCAACCCACCCATGCCTTCGGGCTGCTCAAGGACGTCCCCAATAAGAA
>CAINGG010000084.1 GCA_903848435.1 uncultured Actinomycetes bacterium
GCCGAGCAGGTCGAGCGCCGCCTCGGCGACCAGTGCACCCGCCAGCAGCTGCTCCGAGCGCGCCTCGGAGACGCCGGGCAGTCGTGTGCGCTCACTCGCACTCATCGACGCGAGCTTGGGAACCCAGGTGTGCAGGTCGTCGCGCGAGAGGGTGCGCCGCACGAAGAAGCCGTCACTCGACGGAGCGGCACCGGCAATGCGCGCGAGCTGCCGGAACGTCTTGGAGGTCGCCACGGTGATGCGCGGCTCGCCGGCGCGCAGGATCTGGCCCACGACCGCCCCGAGTGCGGCGCGCGCCTCCTTGCGGGCCGCGCGTACCGCCGACTCCTTGGGCGGATCACCCTTGAGGAAGTCGCGCGTCACGCGTCCGGCGCCCAGCGGCAGCGAGAGCGCGACATCGGGCTCCTCGTCCGCACCGGAGGCGAGCTCGAGGGAGCCGCCGCCGATGTCGAGCACGAGGATGCGGCCGGCGGACCAGCCGAACCACCGGCGTACGGCCAGGAAGGTCAGGCGTGCCTCGTCGGGGCCGCTGAGCACCTCGACATCGAGCCCGGCACGCTCGCGCACGGCCTGGATGACGGCGATGCCATTGGGCGCCTCGCGGATGGCGGAGGTGGCGAAGGCGAGGAACTCGGTGACCCCGAGGTCCTCGGCGTTCACCTGAGCCTGGCGGGCGAAGTCGACGAGCTCGTCAATGGCGTCTTCGTCGATGCTGCCGTCGGGCGTGAGGTGCTCGGCAAGGCGCAGGGAGATCTTGGATTTCCAGGCAGGCAGCGGGGCGGCTCCCTGGTGAGCATCGACGATCAGCAGGTGAACGGTGTTGGAACCGATGTCAAGGACGCCGAGTCGCACACCGCGCACGCTACCCGCCGACGGGCTGTAGGGTCACGAGGTGCCCGAAGTTCCCCTCGACTTCCCGCGTGCCTGGGTGGAGTTCGACGACCCCGGCAAGAAGGCCCGGCGCTATCGCATCGACCTCACCTGGCTGACATCACGATGGACGTGCATCTTCGGCCGCGGGTGCAAGGGCATCTACGCCGATCGACCCGACTCCGGCTGCTGCACCCAGGGGGCCCACTTCACCGACAGGTCCGACGAGAAGCGCGTCCTCAAGTGGGTCGCCAAGCTCACCCCGCAGGACTGGCAGTTCTTCGACGTCGGCCAGAAGAAGGGCACGACGACCAAGGCGAGCAAGGGCGAGCGCAAAACCCGCGTGGTCGACGGAGGCTGCATCTTCCTCAACCGCCCCGGATTCGAAGGCGGTGAAGGCTGCGCGCTCCACGGTCTCGCGCTGCGCGAGGGCGTGTCCTTCGTCAAGACCAAGCCCGATGTCTGCTGGCAGTTGCCCATGCGCCGCGCGTACGACGAGGTCGAGTTGCCGGACGACACCACGGTGCAGGTCGTGTCGATCACCGAGTTCGATCGCCGCGGCTGGGGCCCAGGGGGCAAGGACCTCGACTGGTACTGCAGCGGCAACACAGAGGCACACATCGGCACCGAGCCCGTCTACATCAGCAACCGCGACGAGCTCGTCGAGCTGATGGGCAAGAAGGCATACGCCGTCCTGGTGGATTACTGCCAGGCACATGAGGAGGCGCTGGCGAAGGCCCGCACCCCCGCGTCGCGTCGCGCCCTCGCCGCGCACCCCGCCGACCCCGAGCCGTAGAGACTGTCGGCGGCAGGGCCTAGCCTGCGTCCATGGCCAAGTCGACCGTCTCCTACGCCTGCACCGCCTGCGGTGCGACGTCGTTGAGGTGGGTCGGCCGATGCCCCAAGTGCCAGGAGTTCGGCACGGTCGTCGAGCAGGCCGCTGCCCCGGCCAAGGCGACCGC
>CAINGG010000085.1 GCA_903848435.1 uncultured Actinomycetes bacterium
CGACAGCGAGGCGCGCCGACCCTTCGACAGGGCGAGGCGCGCGAGGGGCAGGGCCATGAGTGCCGCACCCAGCACGCCGAAGGTCTGCGCGAGGCCGGCGACGGCCTCTGATCCAGACACCGACACCGCGATCAGCGAACCTGCGGCCACGGAACCGGCGATGGCGATACCCGACAGCACCTGACTTCCCGCGAGCACGCTGACCGTGCGGCGCTGGACACGTGGGACGTCGACGGCGTCGAGTGGCAGGTCGGTTGCGGTCATCGCGCGCCGACGCTAGCGCAGGAGAGAGGGCACATCGACGACGCCGCACACGGCGTCCCAGATCTCCCTGGTGTCGATACCGATGTCGATGGCCTGCATGACCGTGCGGCCCTGCAGGGTCGACAGGCTGAAGTCGCGCGCCCACGACCGCGCGTACTCCGGGCCGAAGACGGCGTCCATCCGCTCCCAGAAGTCGGTCAGGCGCACGCGGCCAGTCTGCCCCACCGGGCGCACCATCCGGCCAGGGCGGATCATGGGGCGGTGCCTGAGTTCTCCCCCGCGACCGCGGCCTGGTTCGCCGCGGCCTTCGCCGAGCCCACGCCCGCCCAGGAGGGCGCGTGGTCGGCGATCGGCGCGGGCGCCGACACTCTCGTCATCGCCCCGACCGGATCAGGCAAGACGCTCGCTGCCTTCATGTGGGCCCTCGACCAACTCGCCTCGTCTCGTGTTGAGCGGCGGGTTATGTCGCGCGACACGCCGAAATCGGCCGCACAACCCGCCACTCAACGGGAGGGCGAGGGCACTCGGGTGCTCTACGTCTCGCCGCTGAAGGCGCTCGCGGTCGATGTCGAGCGCAATCTGCGCTCACCGCTGGCTGGCATCCGCCGCGAGGCGCAACGCCTCGGGCTGCCCGAGCCCGACATCACCGTCGGGGTGCGCACCGGCGACACGTCGCCCGAGGATCGGCGTCGAATGCTCACCGCACCCCCCGACATCCTCATCACCACGCCTGAGTCGCTCTTCCTCATGCTCACGTCGAAGGCGCGCGAGACGCTGCGCGATGTCGACACGATCATCATCGATGAGGTCCATGCCATCGCGGGCACCAAGCGCGGTGCCCACCTTGCGCTCAGCCTCGAGCGCCTCGATCGCCTGACCGAACGCCCGGCCCAGCGCATCGGCTTGTCGGCGACGGTGCGCCCCGTCGAGGAGATCGCGCGCTACCTGAGGCCCGGCGGTGACGTCACCGTCGTCCATCCGCCCGCGCACAAGGAGTGGGACCTGTCCGTGGTCGTGCCGGTGCCGGACATGGCCGCCATGGGCGCCGAACTCGAGATCGACGGCTCGGCCGCCGCTGACCCGCGTCGCACATCCATCTGGCCGTACGTCGAAGAGCGCATCGTCGACCTCGTGAGCGACAAGACCTCCACGCTCGTGTTCGCCAATTCGCGCGGCCTGGCCGAACGACTCACGGGACGCCTCAACGAGCTCGCTGACGAACGCGAGATGCCGACGCCGATGGCACGCGCTCACCACGGATCAGTGAGCCGCGAGCAACGCGCGATCATCGAGGACGACCTCAAGAGCGGTCGGCTGCCCGCCGTCGTGGCGACATCCAGCCTGGAGCTCGGCATCGACATGGGCGCCGTCGACCTCGTGGTCCAGGTCGAGTCACCGCCCAGCGTGGCGAGCGGACTGCAGCGCGTCGGCCGAGCGGGCCACCAGGTGGGCGCGGTCAGTCGCGGCGTCGTCTTCCCCAAGTTCCGCGGCGACCTCCTGCAAAGCGCCGTCGTGGTGGAGCGCATGAAGGCCGGTGCCATCGAGGCCCTCGCCGTGCCGCGCAATCCCCTCGACGTGCTGGCCCAGCAGATCGTCGCCATGGTCGCGATGGACGACTGGCCGGTGGACGAGCTCTTCGCGACCATCAGCAGTGCCGCCCCCTACACCGACCTGCCGGCCGGCGTGTTCTACGCCGTGCTCGACATGCTCGCCGGCAAGTACCCGAGCGACGACTTCGCGGAATTGCGCCCGCGCATCGTGTGGGACCGCGACGGCGACGTCGTCCGCGGCCGGCCCGGCGCCCAGCGCCTCGCGGTCATCAGCGGCGGAACGATTCCTGACCGCGGGCTCTACCCGGTCGTGCTCGTCGGCACCAGCAACCGCGTGGGCGAGCTCGACGAGGAGATGGTCTACGAGTCGCGTATCGGCGACGTCTTCGCGCTCGGCGCCAGCTCGTGGCGAATCGAGGAGATCACGGCGGATCGCGTTCTCGTCTCCCCCGCACCCGGCCAGATCGCCCGGCTTCCGTTCTGGCACGGAGACGCGGTCGGCCGCCCTGTCGAGCTCGGACGCGCGCTCGGGGAGTTCCTGCGCACCAGCGCCGATCCCGACGCCCTGCGACGCCGACTCGAGGCCGGCGGCCTTGACGCGTGGGCGGCGGACAACCTCATCGCCTACCTCGCCGAGCAGCGGGCCTCGACGGGCGTCCTGCCCGATGACCGCACCATCGTCGTCGAGCGCTTCCGCGACGAGCTCGGCGACTGGCGCGTGGCCATCCACACGCCGTTCGGTGCTCGCGTGCATGCACCCTGGGGTCTGGCACTCGGTGCGCGCCTCGAGGCTGAATACGCCATCTCGGCCCAGGTCATGCACTCCGATGACGGAATCGTGCTGCGCCTGCCCGACACCATGGACGACGGGGCAGCCGCTGCCATCGCCGACCTCGTCACTGTCGATCCCGAGGAGATCGCCAGCATCATCGAGCGCGAGATCGGCGGGTCGGCGCTGTTCGCCGGACGCTTCCGCGAGTGCGCCGCGCGCGCCCTGCTCCTGCCCCGCCGACGCCCCGGCCGTCGCAGCCCGCTGTGGCAGCAGCGCCAGCGGTCCGCGCACCTGCTGCAGGTGGCCGCACGTTTCCCCGACTTCCCGATCGTCCTCGAGACCGTGCGCGAATGCCTCCAGGATGTCTTCGACATGCCCGCCCTGCGTGGGCTGCTCGGCGACATCCGCGACGGTCGTATCCGGATCGTCGATGTCGAGACCGAGCGGCCGTCGCCCTTCGCCCAATCCCTGGTCTTCGGCTATGTCGCGGCCTTCCTCTACGAGGGCGATGCGCCCCTCGCCGAGCGCCGTGCTGCCGCCCTCAGCCTCGACTCGCAACTGCTCGCCGAGCTCCTCGGCCCCACCGAACTGCGCGACATTCTCGACGCAGACGCGATCGAGCAGGTGGCGCGGCACGTCGGCCGCTGGGAGTACGACGTCACCGACGACGAAGCCCTGGTCGACCTGCTGCGCATCGTCGGACCCCTCGACGCCGAGGCTCGAGCGTCGCGGAGCATCTCGGACTCCCTCGTCGACTCAGTCCTCCAGCAGCGGCGTGCGATCGTCGTACGCATTGCCGGTCGCGACCATCTCGCGGGCATCGAGGACGCCGGACGCCTGCGGGACGCCCTCGGCGCTGCATTGCCCGCTGGCGTGCCCGACGCCTTCCTGGAGATCGCCGCCGATCCCTTGGGCGACCTCGTCTCGCGCTACGCGAGGACGCACGGACCCTTCACCGCGTCCGACATAGCCGGCGCCCTGGGCGTCGGTGTGTCTGTCGCGACCGGCGCCCTGGATCGATTGGTGGAGCGCGGCCGCATCGTCACCGGCGGATTCCGCCCCGACCATCGAGGCACGGAATGGTGCGACGTCGATGTCCTGCGCCAGATTCGTCGGCGCACGGTCGCAGCCCTGCGCCACGAGATCGAGCCCGTGCCTGCGACCACGCTCGTGGACTTCCTGCCACGCTGGCAGCGCATCAGCGAGCCTCACTCCGGTGTCGATGGGCTCTTCGCTGCCATCGAGCAGCTGGCCGGGGCGCAACTGCCCGCGAGCCAACTCGAGTCGCTCATCCTGCCCGCGCGCGTCCGCGACTACTCCCCCGCGATGCTCGACGAGTTGCTGGCGACGGGCGAGGTCGCCTGGTGGGGCACGGGGTCGCTTCCCGGGCGCGACGGCTGGATCGCGCTGGCTCCCACCGACCTCGCGCCCCTGCTGATCCCGGCCCCCGAGATCGTCGACGATCCGATTGCCAGCCGCATCCTCGGTGCCCTCACCGGACGCGCGCTCTTCTCGCGCGACCTCGCGCACGAGCTATCGAACGACGCGCTGGTGCCCGAGACCGACGTGCGCGCGGCGCTCATCACCCTCGCCTGGACCGGTCACGTCACCAACGACACGTTCCTGCCGGTGCGCGCGCACCTGGGGGCACGCGGGCACGCACGCCGCACTCCGATATCTCGGCGCCGACGGGGCCTGCCGCGCACCAACCTGCCGCCTCCGGACGGACGCTGGTCGC
>CAINGG010000086.1 GCA_903848435.1 uncultured Actinomycetes bacterium
ACTGCTTGGCCAGCGCGCGCAGGTTGGGGCGTGGTCGATAGGTGACGTGAAGGTCCGGTGTGAACCACACGAGTCCGCCGGTCTGCCGGATGCGGTGGTTCAGCTCCCAGTCCTGGGCGCGCACCATCGACTCGTCGAAGCCGCCCACGCGATCGAGTGCCGATCGACGGAAGCATCCCAGGTAGACCGTCAGGGCCGGGCCGGCCTCGCCGCCGATGTGGAATGCGGCACCGCCCACTCCGAACCATGAGGTCATGGCGGCAGCCACCGCTTGCTCGAAGTCGCTGACCCCCTCGGCGCCCATGATGCCGCCGACATTGTCGGCGCCGGTGGCATCCAGCGTGGCGACGGCGACGGCGATGTAGTCGTCGGGGATAAGGGCATGCCCGTCGACCCGGACGATGATGTCGAAGGATGCGGCGGCGATGGCGAGGTTGAGTGCGGACGCGGTGCGGCCGGAGGGATTGGCGACGATGCGTACTCGGGGATCCTGAGCTGCGAGGCCGCCGGCAACCTCATCGGTGCGATCGCGGGAGGGGCCCAGCGCGAGCACGACCTCGATCGGCCCGTCGTACGTCGAGGCGAGGATGCCACGAACAGCCGTCTCGAGGTGCCGCTCCTCGTTGAGGACCGGCATCACCACGGACACGCCACGTGCGCTGGCCTCGCGAGGTTCGGCGGTCACGCTGGAAGGGTAGCCTCGGAGCCGTGCGTTCCCGACTTCCCCTTGTCGTCGTCGCCCTCGGCATGGGCGGGGGAGTGGCCCTGCTGGGCATTCTTGCTGGGTGGTCGATCCCGGTCGTGGTGGTCGCAGCGCTCCTCGCCCTGGCGCTGGGCGCGGTGCTCGGCCAGATGCTCTGGTGGGTGCGTGTCACGACAGGGCGACTGGCGCGGCTCGAACACTTCGTCAACCACCGCCTCGAAGGACTCAAGAACGACACCTCGCGTCGCGATGACGCGATGGGCAAGAACATCGTGGAGATCCGCGGCAAGGTCGGCAAGATCGACAACGAACTCACCTTCCCCCGCTCGACCTATCGCCTTGCCCTGCGTGAGCTCGCGCAGGGCCAGTCCGCTGAGCGCCGCGAAAACCGGGTCCAGTACCAGCAGAAGCTCGACGACCAGGTAGCCCTGCTGGAGTCCTTCATGCAATTGCAGCGCCTGGTGCCCATGACGCTCCCGATGCCGCGCCCGGGCACGTGGGCAGCGTCCGAGGACCTCCTGCTGTGGCTCGCCGGCTACGTCCTGGAGCATCGCCCGCGTCTAGTGGTTGACCTCGGCAGCGGTCAGTCCAGTGTGTGGATGGCCGGGGCCATGCGACAGGCCGGCTACGACGGCCGTGTCATCGGCGTTGACCACGAAGAGCAATACGCGCAGGCGACAGAGCTGCTCAGCCAGCGGCAGGGGGTCACGCCATGGCTCACCGTGATCCATGCGCCGCTCATCGAAGAGTCGATCGGGGGGCGCACCGTCCAGTGGTACGACGCGTCGGCCCTATCCGCCATCACCGATGTCGATCTCCTGTGCGTGGACGGGCCTCCCGCGCAGGGCGCGGAGCAGGCGCGCTGGCCGGCGCTGCCCTTCTTCCGCGACCGCATGGCGCAGGGTGGGCGCGTGATCCTCGACGACATGATCCGCGCCGACGAGCAGCAGATCGCGCAGGATTGGTCGGGTCGATTCCCGGGTATGACGTCGCAGACGCTGGAGTTCGAGAAGGGTGCGCTGGTCTTCACGCTGCCCTAGCGACTAGGCGCAGCGCACCTTGTCGGCCGTGGTGGGATCGGTGATCGTGTCGCTCTCGCGCTCCTTGTCGGGATTGCTGGCCGTCGAGCCGACATCGACGATGGACACGCCGCTGTAGGAAGACCCCACCACGATGGTGATGGTCGCCGCGCCGTCCTCGGCGACGGCCGAGGCTCCCGGAAGCGCCTCGAGCACCGTGCGGGCCGCCTCGGCCGACGGGGCATCGTGGCGGATTTCGGTGCTGACGTAGTCCGAGCGGTCCGCATCACCGATCTCGGCGATCGTGAAGCCCTGTGCCTCGAGGGCGGCGGCGACCTCCGCGGCGCGGCCGGCCACCCCGCTCCCGTTGAGCA
The DNA here is from genome assembly GCA_903848435.1 of uncultured Actinomycetes bacterium. GTDB lineage: Bacteria > Actinomycetota > Actinomycetes > S36-B12 > S36-B12 > Mxb001. Next base: position 2,097 of record CAINGG010000086.1, read on the forward strand.
CGCGCACGGTGATGTCAGCGGGCGCGACCGTGACCTTGGCGGATCCGCTCCCCGATGACGACGGCTTCTTGGGCTTGATCCACGGCACGTCGTCCTTGATCGACTGCCACAGGGGAGCCGCTCCTTCCTCGTCGACGACGACGTTCTCCCCATCACCGCGTTCGAGCCAGGGCATCGTGAGGAAGGCGATGTCGCCGGGCGCCATGCCCTTGACGCTCAGTGCCATATCGCGCAGCACGTCGATGTCAGCAAGACCCGGGTCGGTGGTGAGCCCCTGGGTCGCGGCATCGAGCACGGAGTAGAGCTGCACGGGGTTGAGGAGAAGCCCGGTCGACGATGCTTCGCGGATCATCGATGAGAGGAAGGCCTGCTGCCGCTTGATGCGGCTGAGGTCCGAGCCGTCGCTCAGCGTCTTGCGAGCGCGCACGAAGCCCAGGGCTTGCTCTCCGTTGACGATGCTCGTACCCGCCGGCAGGTTGAGGTCGCTCGCAGGATCGTTGGCGGGCTCGGTCAGGCACACCTCGACGCCGCCGAGCGCATCGACGACGTTCTTGAAGCCGGTGAAGTCGATCACCGCGAAGTTGTCGATGGTGAGGCCGGTCATCTGCTCGACGAGCTTGACCGTGCAGCCGGGGCCGCCGACCTCGAAGGCCGTATTGAACTTGGATTCGAAACCGCCGACGGTCTCGCCGTCGCGCTTGCACTCGGGGATCATCACCCACGTATCACGAGGGATGCTGACGGCCGTGGCGAACGATCGATCCTTCGACAGGTGGAGCAGGATCGTGGTATCGGAGCGCTCGCCCGTGTAGACATTGGGGTCGCCGTACTTTTTGGTTGTCTCGCCCTCGCGGCTGTCACTGCCCATCAACAGGATGTTGACGGCGGAGTAGTCGCCCTCATCGTTGACGACGGGGACGGTGACATGCGGGCGCCCGGTCGTGTCGCTGATGTCGACGGCGGTGATGTTGCCTTCGAGCTTGGCGGACACCACGTCGACGCCGACCCCGGCGAGGCTGAGGAGCAGCACGAGGCCAGCAGCGATGCCCAGGAGGATGCGCGGCCATCGGCGCGGGCCCCGATCGGGTGCCTCGCTCACGGGGCTCCTCTCCCTCGGGACCCCCTAAGGGTAGGGGCCGGATCCGGCCGATGGGACGCTCGGACACCGGGCATGGGTTCCTTGAGGACACCTGGGAATGTGATCAACGAGGCCTGTGGGAAGGGTGAGTCGCCTTGCCTACCCCCGAGGGGCTGGGGCACCCTCATTCGGTGAGACTCCTCGCGGTGCTGACGGCTGCCCTCGTCGTCCCCGCGACCCTCGCCCTCCCCGTGGCCTCGAGCGTCTCCTCGGCCGATCCGGGGCCGGTCCGCGCCTCCGTCGCCACGATCCCGTTGGCGGGCGTGGCTCCCGGCTCGCTCGCCTCCACCCCCGCGTCGACCGCCCCGGTGCCCGTGGCCGGAGAGGACCATGTCCATGTCGGACCCCAGGCTCGCGATGGAGGGCCGCGCCTTCGCCCCGCCGCTGCGACCGCGCCCACGACGACGGAGCCGTTCGGGCTCGTCGGCATCACCGCCGCCCAGCCCTTCGATCCGCGCACCCGCGTCGTGATCCGACTGCGGGAGGGTGGCGAGTGGCAGCCGTGGATGGAACTTCCCATCAGCGAGCACATGCCCGACCCCACGACCGATGAGGGCGAGCGCGCGCGCTACTCGACGGAGCCGGTCACGACCAACGGCAGTGACGGCGTTCAGGTGCGCATCGACACGCCCACGGGCACGGTGCCCAGTGACACCCAGCTCACCATGATCGACAACCCCGTGCGACCGGAGGACAACGACCTCGCTTCGCGAGCAGGTCCGGCGTCGGCGGCACGGGCCGGTGTTGCGCAGCCCGAGGTCATCAGCCGCAAGATGTGGGGCGCTGACGAATCGCTCCGTCGTGGCGACACGGCATATTCCGACACCATCAAGGTCGCCTTCGTGCATCACGTCGTGTCGTCCAACGACTACACGCCCGCCCAGGCTGCCCAGCAGATGCGCAACGTCTACTCATGGTTCACCGAGGGCATCAAGGTCAACGACTTCGGCTACAACTTCATGGTCGACCGCTACGGCCGCCTCTACGAAGGTCGTGCCGG
>CAINGG010000087.1 GCA_903848435.1 uncultured Actinomycetes bacterium
ATCGGCGTCTCGGCACTCGGCTGCGACGCTGTCGCGGCTGAGCAGGTCTGATGAGTCCTGCGGCACCAGGCCAATCCGCCCGATGAGCTTGGGGCCCCGCAGGGTCGCCGGGTCGAGTCCGGAGATGCGCACCGTGCCCGCGTCGGGGCGCCGCAATCCGACGAGCGTCGACAGCAGGGTTGACTTCCCCGCGCCGTTGCGGCCCATGAGCGCGATCACCTCTCCTTCCGACACGTCGAGGGTGATGCCGCGCAAGGCGGGTATCGGCCCGTACGACGCGCGGGTGCGATCGATCGCGACCACGCACGCGCCTGTCGAGCCCTCGTCGGGCGGGGGCACACCGGCCAGTTGATCCCTCAGGTCCGTGGCGCGACGACGGGCATCGCGCACCGACAGCGGGAGTGGATGCCAGCGGGCAAGGCGCCCGAGGTGCACGACAGGGGGAGCAACCGGTGACGCGAGCATGATCGTGGCGGGGTCGCCAGCGATCGGGGACGTGCCGTCGCCGGGGATGACGATCACGCGATCGGCGTACTCGAGCACGCGCTCCAGCCGATGCTCGGCGAGGACGACGGTGACGCCGAGGTCATGCACGAGTCGCTGCAAGGTCGCCAGGACCTCCTCGGCCGCGCCCGGATCGAGCGCGCTCGTGGGCTCATCGAGCACGAGTACGCGCGGGTGCGCCGTCAGCACGGCGCCGATGGCCACCCGCTGGCGCTGGCCGCCCGACAGGCTGAGCAGCGGGCGGTCGCGCACATCGGCGAGCCCGAGGAGATCGAGGGTCTCCTCCACCCGCCGTCGCATCGTGCCGGGATCGATACCCAGGCACTCCATGCTGTAGGCGAGTTCCTCCTCCACCGTGTCGGTGACGAAGCTCGACATCGGATCCTGCGGCACCATGCCGACGACATCGGCGAGGTCGCGCGGATGATGCGATGCCGTGTCGCGGCCATCGACAGTGACGCGTCCGTGCAGTGTGCCGCCGGTGAAGTGCGGGACGAGCCCGTTGATCGCGCGCAGGAACGTCGACTTCCCGCTGCCCGTGCGACCGACGACCAGCACGAGTTCGCCCTCGTCGATGGTGATGTTGGCATCGACCAGGGCCGGCGCGGTCGCGCCGTCGTACGTGATGGTGACGTGGTCGAAGCGGATCATGCGGCCACCGCCTGGCGAACCGACGCGGGCACGCGCGGACGCGGAACCGCGGGGGTGATGACGGCGGGCAGCACGCTGACGAGGATGGCAAGGACGGCAACCGGCGGCACGGCGGGCCAGGCCGGCGGATCGACCGGCGCCGTCAGGCCGCTCATACCGACCGCGGCCGCCACCAGGAACGTGCCGGCGGTGATCAGTGCGCAGGCCGCCACGCCCCACTCAGGCCACGTCCACGGATCAGGTCGGTAGCGCGTGCGCGTCGAGCGACGTCCGGCCAGGGCGAATCCGACGAACCCGCACGCGAGGCCGAGGACGAGCATGGGCAGGCCGAGGTAGGCCGGTGCTGCCGCATCGAGCAGGCCGTAGACGCCGATGATGGCGGCGACCAGTCCCAGCAGCAGTGCGGCTGTCGTCAGCCTGCGCACGCCGGGACTGCGCTCGGCCTGGCGTCCGTATCCGCGGGAGTCCATCGCGGCGGCCAGGGCCACGGAGCGCTCCAGCGCTCCCGCGAGGACAGGTACGGCCGCGCCGGCGGCGCCGCGCACGCCCCCATCGGGACGTCCCCGCAGTCGGCGTGCCGCGCGGATGCGGTCGAGGTCGGCCACCAATTGCGGGGCGAAGGTCACGGCCACCACGACGGAGACACCGAACTCATAGAGAGCCGACGGCACGGCCTTGAGCAGGCGCGCGGGCGACGCGAGGGAGTTGGCGGCGCCGACGCACGCCAGGATCGTGGCCAGCCGCAGCCCGTCGTAGACGGCTGCGAGCAGCGATTCGGCGGTGACCGGCCCACCGAGTCGCACTCCCGCCAGGAACTCCGGCAGCATCACCGACGGCAGCGTGAACACCACGGTCGTGCCGATAGGCGCGGCGACGATGATCTGGAACACCACGCGGATGGCGATGACGATCAGGCCGATGCGCAAGAAGACCGCGAAGGACCGTGACCAGGGCGCGATCGGCCGGCGAGCAGCGACGACGTAGCCGGCGACGGCGATGATCAGCAGGAGCAGGATCGGGTTGTTGGTGCGGGACGCGGCGACGGCGAGCCCGGCGGCCCACAGCCACCAGGCTCCCGGGTGCAGCAGTCGCGGCATCACGTCGGCCTCCGGCGCATCAGCAGCGCAGCGCCGCCCCCGAGTACGCCGATCCCCACCACGGCGGCGCCCGCGACCAGCGGGCTTCCGCCGCCGCCACCCCCGGAGCTCACCGGTGCGGCCAGGACCGACAGGGAGGGCGTGGGTGTCGGGGTGGGTGTGGTCGGCGGTGTCGAGGATGCCTTGGCCATCGATGGGCTCGGTGTGTCGGACGCGCTCGCGCTGGGCGTTGCCTGGGACGGCGCCTCGCCGTCGGGTGATTCGTCCGAGGAGTTCGACGACGCGGTCGCGCTTGATGTATCCGTGGCGGCCTGCGATGTCGGCGGAGCGGCCGACGTTGGCGTCTCGGATGGCTTGGGCGTCTTCGACGGAGCAGGACTCTTCGACGGGCTCGGCGTCGTGCTCGGCTGCGGTGTTGGCTCTGGCGGGTCCTCGTCGATGACCACGGCGCACTCGGTCGCGGGGTAACCGCCGATCGCGCAGATGAGTCCGCTGTCGACGCGCACGGGTGCCGCGGCGCGCAGGACGTCGTACCCGGTGGCGCGCGGTTCGGCAACCACGCACAGCGCCCAGGCCCCCGGGGGCATCTCGCCGTCCGGCGCATCCTGGGCGAGGCCGGGATCGACGACGACGGCCACGCGCTTGCGGCCCTCCTGCGCGGGGGTGTCCGCGCACACGGTGTCGAAGTCCGGAGCGAACGACGGACGGTCGTTGCCCGCCACGCCGCTGACCGAGAAGCGCCAGCCCTCGACCGTGCCGTCCGCTGGGGTCCGCGACGACGCGCCCGTGTTGGAGAACGACCACTGGCCGTCGGATCCCAGCCAGTACGACCAGTAGCGGTAGGCCGCTGCGTGCGCGGGCGCCGCCAGGGCGACCGGCATGAGCGCGGCGGCAGCCGCGATCGCTGCCGTCACCAGTGCCATCCGCTTGGTCATGTCGATGCGCCTGACGCTCAGCCCTGCAGTGTCGCGAGGAGTCGTCGGGGAAGGTCGATGCCGCCGAAGTCGCGCGGGTCGGTGCCGGTGCCCACGGCGGCCAGGAGCAGCGTGCCGAGTGCAGCGGGCCGATCTGACGTGCCGTCGCTGATGTAGGACGCGGCGTTCGCCTGCAGTGCCGTGATGGCGAGGCCGGTCGCCCGGCCCGATGTGCGCGTGGCCACGAGACCGATGACGCCGAGGGCGGTGGAGTTCCAGTCCGCCGCGTCAGGTGCGAAGGCATCGGGCAGTGAGCCGCCCGACGCGGTGATCTGCGTGGCGATCCAGTGCGCTGTCGCGTGCTTCGGGTCAGTGGCTCGTCCGTCACCCCCGCATGTCACCGCTGGGGCGGCCTTGCGCTGCGTGCGTTCGCGCACGATGAAAGCGTCGGCAAGTCCGAGCAGTCCCTGCGTCGTCGACAGGGCGTCGGGAAGGCTGCCGGCCATGTAGGGCAGTCCGCCCGTCTGCTGCGGCTCCGTCGCGCATCCGTAGACGTGTCGACGCAGGAAGGCGGTGGCACGCTGCTTGATGCGCCGGGTTCCGTCGACGAGCCCGAAGGCGGCCAGTGCCAGGCCGGTGGAGTTGGTGTCCGGCTCGCCACCCGGGTAGTAGGGGAACCCGCCTCCCGTCGTCTGCTGCTGGCGCAGCCAGTCCTGGGCCGCCCACGCCGCTGATTCCGCATCAGGACCGTTGCTGACGATGACCAGGGCGGCCAGGGCGAGCGCGGTGGAGTTGGTGTCCGGCCCGGTGTAGGTGCTCGGATCCGATGGCGGGCACGGCACGGTGGTGTCGGGGCGGTAGCCCATGAACGAGCCATCGGCGCACTGCTGATCGACGAGCCACGCGATGGCACTGTCGGGCACGTCGGCCCGCGCGGCGGCCAGCCCCATCAGTGCGTACGACTGGCGGTAGACGCCGTCGTACGTCGGATCCGCGGAGCCGAACAGGCCCGCGTCGTGGACGGGGGAAGCGGCGGCGGGGGGAATGCTGACCACGACGGCCAGCAGACAGGCGATGGCAGAGCCGATCACTTGAGACTTCACGAATACTCCAGGGTGAGCGACCTACTTGGCGATGGGGCCGCTTCGGAGACAGGTGTCCCTGGAGTAGCTGCCACGCCCCGCAGACCTCGACGGGGTGAATGCCATGCGGCATCCACTAGGCGCTCGCGCCCGCCAGGTGCTCCGACTTGCCGCGCAGCGGCTCACGGTTGCGGGTCAGCGCCGGATTTGCACCGGCTTCCCCTGGATATCGGGCGCGTCTATGCAGTTGTGACGCCATCCGACCATGCGGGACCGAGCCGAGTCAAAGGGGGCTCGCCGCCGATCGATTCGGCGTACGGTCAGCCCATGGGCTGGACATGGATCTTCACCGACCTCCAGGGCACCCCGGCAGCCTCACTCCCGGCCGGCGCCGTCCTGGATCCCTTCCCCACGCAGGCTGATGCCGAGACCTGGCTGGGCGAGTCGTGGCGCGAACTTCTCGATGGGGGCGTCGATGCGGTCGTGCTCTATGAGGACGACCGCCAGGTCTACGGGCCCATGAGCCTGCACCCGCAGGCCTAGCGCGACGACGACTCCTCGGGTGCCTGGCCGCGCTTGACGCGCGGCGGCGGGAGGCGGAAGCGGCGCAGTTGCAGCGTGCGCAGTGCGGCGTACCACAGGCAGCCCTTGCGCTCGGCCTTGTCGGGGAACTGCTTGCGCAGCTTGCCGCTGAGCCGGATGAGCAAGAAGGCCTCATCGAACGCGACGATGGCGACGAGCGCCATCCATCCGATCGAGACAAACACCTGGATGCTCGGCACGGGCACGAAGCCCAGCACCAGCACGGCGAGCGCGATGAAGATGAAGTACTCCGCGATCGTGTAGCGGCTGTCGACGAAGTCGCGCGTGTATCTGCGGGCCGGGCCCCGGTCGCGTGCCGGCAGGGCACGCTCGTCACCGGCCATGAGCGCGGCCCGCTGGGCCGCCCGGGCGTCGCGGTCGCGCTCGCGGGCCGCCTTCTTGGCCGCCTTGGGGTCCTTCGGGACCTTCAGGGCCTGCTTGCGAGCGGCTTCTGCCTCCTTGCGGCTCGGCGTGGGCCGACCCTTGCCCGGCCCGGCGGCCGTCTCTTCGGCGGGCTCGGGCGTGGTGGCGGACTTGCGACCAAACATGCGGTCAATCTAGCGAGCCTGGTGACCGGCGGCGCATGGGCGGCGGAAGCCCCCTAGTCTGGAGGGGACATCCTGGACCGGGAGGACTCATGGGTCTTTGGCAGCGCTTCAAGCTCATTTTCAAGTCCAAGGCCAATAAGGCCCTCGACAAGGCGGAGGATCCGCGCGAGACCCTGGACTACTCCTACGAGAAGCAGCTCGAGCTCTTGCAGAAGGTACGTCGAGGCGTCGCCGACGTGGCCACGAGCCGCAAGCGCATCGAGCTGCAGATCCAAAGCCTCGATCAGCAGACCAACAAGCTCAGCGAGCAGGCCAAGGCCGCGCTTGCCGGCGGCCGTGAGGACCTTGCCCGCGAGGCCCTGACCCGCAAGAGCGGACTGCAGACCCAGATCGCCGACCTGCAGGCCCAGC
>CAINGG010000088.1 GCA_903848435.1 uncultured Actinomycetes bacterium
ACTACCGCGCGGTGCTTGACGAGCACCTGGGATTACGCGATGAGTACCTGAGCGCCGAGACCCGGTGGCCGGACTCTGTCTTCTGGTCTCGGCGCGTGCACCAACAAGATCCTTGACCGGTCACTAGCCGGTTGAAGATCAGGGTTCGCGCGAGTGCGGCGCAGCATGGTCGCGTGCGCGGAGCGGACGGCTGATGTGGCGCGCCCTCACAGTGGGCGCAGCAACACTGATGGTTGCCTGCGTTATTGGCGTCGCGACCGCTGAGACCGCACCCGTCCTTCGGCAATCGAGTGACACGATCCGCGCATGCGTTGATCGCAAGACCGGCGATGTCCGGATTTTCCGGAATGGAACGTGCAAGGACAGCGAGAAGTTGCTCACGTGGGCGATCGAGGGACCGCCCGGGCCGCCCGGTCCGATGGGTGCGGCAGGTCCGCAGGGAGATCCGGGCGCGACCGGCGCGCAAGGGCCGGCCGGTGAGCGCGGCGCGAGAGGTCCAGCGGGTGCCACGGGCCCGAGTGGTTCGCCCGGTCCGAGCGGTCCGAGCGGTCCGAGTGGTCCGCCGGGTCCTGCGGGTGGATTCGGTGCGTACGGGTCATTCCTCGACGTCTTGACGCAGACCAACGTGTCGCCAGGAAGTGCGCTGGGCATGAAGATGCGCGTCACGGATCACAGCAGTGGAGTCAGCATCGTGGACGACACGCAGATCACGGTGACCCAGACGGGCATGTACAACATCGCGTTCTCGGCACAGATGACCAAGACCGACGGCGGCACCGACACCGTCTACATCTGGTTGCGTCAGAACGGCCTCGACGTTCCCGACAGCAATACGGCGATCGAGCTCAATGGCAGCGGCGCCAAGCAGGTGGCGGCATGGAACTTCTTCGCGCTGCTAGGGGCTGGCAGCAACGTGTCGATCATGTGGGCCAGCCTAGATTCGGCGGCCCAGATCATCGCCGTGAGTGACGCCGGAACCCCCTACGGGCCGGGGATTCCCTCCGTCATCGTCACCGTCAATCAGGTCGGCTAGTCAGCGGCCTCGTCGGCCGGGGGCTCGACGTAGCCGCAGGTGATGCACACGCGCTTCTCGCCATCTCGGCGATAGAGGTGTCCGAGCGCTGAGCACCCCGGGTTTCCTTCGAGTGACACAGACACCCTGACATCGTGTCACGGGTGCCCTAGGGTCAGGCCATGAGACGTGTCGTCGCGCTGGCCGCTGGTTCTGTCCTCATCCTGAGCTTGACGGCCGGCACGTCCGGTGCCGAGGACCAGCCGACGCCTGCTCCGCCCGCGCTATCCCTCGGCGCAACGCCGCGAGGCGACGTCGTCCCGCCCGATCCCTCGGCCCCCGGTCCCTACGCGACCAAGCGGATCGACGTCATCAGGTCGTGGGCCTCCGTGGATGTGGGCTTCCCCGCGGGGGTGTTCACCAAGGGCACCCCGCTCGTCGAGGACGTCTCGGAGGTCACCCACCCCGTCGACGCGGAGGGCAACGTCCCACCGGGGCGCCATCCGGTCGTGCTGCTGCTGCACGGAATGCATCAGTGGTGCGCGAATGAAGGACCGGTCGTCAAGCCGGTGCCGTGGTGGTGCTTGGATTCGGGAAGCCGGCCGGTGCCGAGCTACCAGGGCTACCGCTACCTCGCCGATGTCCTGGCGAGTCAGGGCCGAATCGTCGTCAGTATCAGTGCAGACGGTGTCAATGCGCTCGATTTCTTCAGCGCCATCGTCGGCTCCTCAACCTCGGGCATGTCGGCACGCGGCAAACTCGTGATCCATCACTTACGCGAACTCGCTGCCGCGAATGAACGGCGGGTGAAGGGACTCGGCACCCGGCTCGTTGGCCACGTCGACCTTGACCGCACGGTGCTCGTCGGACACAGCCGAGGTGGCGAGGGCGTGGTGGTCGCCGGCCAGATGCTGGAGCGCATGGCCAATCCACCCGCCAGCGTCGAAGGACTCGTCAATCTCGCCCCGACGGCATTTGCCCAGTCCGCGCCGCCCAACACGCCGACGATGACGCTGCTCCCGGCCTGCGACGGCGATGTTGCCGACCTGCAGGGGCAGACCTATGTCGATCGCGGCCGAGACCTCTACGGCGGACGCGGATTCCTGCGCTCAAGCGTGTGGTTCGCGGGAGGCAACCACAACTTCCTCAACACCGAGTGGACACCGGGAATGTCAGAGTCCGACACCGGTAAGGATGATGCCACCGCGTACGACGACGTCGAGGGCGCTGGCTCATGCCGGCCTGATGTGCGCATCACTCCCTCGCAGGAACGCAAGGTCGGCCTCGCCTACGTCGCGGCCATGGCGCGATGGACGCAGGACGACGATCAAGCGATGCTTGCCTTCCTCGATGGCACCGGCACCGTCCCCTCGTCCGTTACGAGCCAGCAAGTCGAGGTGCGAGTTTCGAGTCTGGCCGGCCCCGACCGACTGCTCACTGTCCCTCAGCCGGACACCGATGTGTCGAGCAGGGGGATCTCCGCCCGACTCTGCAAGGGGAGCCAACTGGGGGGGACGCAGCGCGCGTGGAGTGACTTCTGCGCCTTCCGACGGGTGACGTCGGGATACGACACGAGCTGGCTCGGCATTCCATCGCTGGACAACCCGCTTCCGGGCCGTACCGCCGTCCACCTCACCTGGGAGCGTGCCGGCTCGGGATGGTTGGACCTGGGCAACACGAGGGACCTCAGTTCGTCCACCCGCCTGTCCATGCGCGTGGTGGTGGATCCCAAGACGCAAGGCACCTTCCGCATGATGGTGCGCGATGCCGACGGTGCCGTGGCGATCGCTCCCTTGCGCGGGGCGACCCTCCAACCGCTGACGTACGGCAAGGCGGCCAATCGTCTCGTGCCCCAGCAGGCCTGGATCGATGTCTCGGACCTGCGTGGTATCGACCTCACGCGAGTAGCAGCTGCCGGACTTGTGGTCACGGGGTCCGGGGGTGCCTGGATCCTCGACGTGAGCCATCGCACTGCACGACCAGCACCGACGGCCGACGTACTGCCGCTGAGCACCGTCGCTCCCCGCACGATTCGCGTGCCCGCGGGCACATCAGTGGTGACTGTGCCGCTCACCCTGGATCGCCCGTCGAAGGTGCCGACGCGATTCGCGGTGGAGTTCTACTTCCCGGAGGAAGCGAACGCGCAGATCTCCGGCAACACCATCGTCATCCCACCAGGGCGCACGAGCATCGATATCCCCATCACCGTCACGATCCCGTCAGTGATCAGCCCCGACGAGCAGTACACCGGAGCGGTCGGCGTCTATCCGTTGTCCGGGGCGGCGCCAATGGACAACGTGGGACTTGTATCGATCGTCCCCGAGGGCGTGACCATCAGGACCATCGAGATCGTCGAGCCCATCGTGGAGGCAGACCCTGGCGATGCCCTTGCGTGGGACTTCACGTCGAGTGACGGTTCATTGGTCACGGTCGGCCTTGTCATGGTCGATGCCTACATGGACTACGCCGACCTCGATCCGGACTTCCGTGAGCTTCAGGGGCTGCCGGACAGCGGACCGATCACCTCCGGTGACGGCATGGAACTGTGGACCGATGTCGAGGAGGTGGCGCCGGGCGTGGTGCGGGCGCGCCTTCCGCTCGCCAAGGGAGCCAGCCGCGGAGCCTGGATCTCCTATCGCATCGAGACGGTGGGCCGTGCCCTCGTTCCGAAGGACGCCCCCTTGCTCCGGGGCACGGTGGGCGTCGGTGCGGGAATTGTGCGCAGGATGCCGGTCTTGTCGCGCTAGTTTCAGGCCATGCCAAAGTTCCTGCTCGGCTGGCTCCTCAGCCTCGCCGCCAATGCCATCGCCCTGATCGTCTGCTGGCTGCTCCTGCCCGGCTTCAACCTGTCGTTCCCCATCGGCTTCATCGTGGCCGTGGTGCTGTTCGGCATCTTCAGCGCGTTCTTCTCGTGGCTTGTCTTCAAGCTCCTGCGAGACAAGGGATCGTCGGTCGTTGCGCTCACGGGCCTGGTGTCGACCTTCCTCGCGCTGCTGCTGACATCGCTGCTCACGGATGGGCTCGACATCGATAGCGTGACCGCCTGGATCCTGGGCACGCTGATCATCTGGCTCATCTCGGTGCTGATCTGGTTCATCCCCGGTCCGTGGCGCAATGTGCGCCGCGAGCGCGAACTCGAACGCGACGACGACTAGGCGTGACATGACCTACGAGGGCACATGGGAGTCGGTCAGCACCCATCCCCTCCCGCAGTGGTACGACGACGCCAAGCTCGGTGTCTTCCTGCACTGGGGGCTCTACTCCGTACCGGGCTGGAGCCCGCAGGTCGGTGACATCCAGCAGCTCCTGCACGACGAAGGCCCCGCCGGCATGCTCAAGAACAACCCGTATGCCGAGTGGTATCGCAACACCATGCAGATCGAGGGCAGCCCCACCCAGATCCATCACGAGCAGACCTACGGCAAGGATTTCCCCTACGACGGCTTCATCCCCGCCTTCAACGCCGGGGCCAACACCGCGGACCTCGATGCGATCTCGGACCTGTGCGCGTCGGCGGGCGCGAAGTACGTCGTCCTGACGACCAAGCACCACGAGGGATTCCGGCTGTGGCCGTCGAAACTCGCCAACCCCAACAAGGGCATCTACAACGCGCAGCGCGACATCGTCGGAGACCTCTCCGCCAGCGTCCGATCACACGGCATGCGGATGGGGTTGTACTACTCCGGCGGATACGACTGGCCGTTCAACAACGCCGTCATGAAGCACCCGGCCGACGCCATGCTCGCGGTGCCCGTCTCGCAGGAGTACGTCGACTATGCGACCGGCCAGGTGCGCGAGCTCATCGATGCGTATCACCCCGATGTGCTGTGGAACGACGTCGCGTGGCCGCCGGGCGGCAACCTGGCCGATCTCTTCGCGTACTACTACAACCACGTGCCCGACGGTGTCATCAATGATCGCTGGATCGAGCCGAGTGGGCGCCGCAACATCGTGACCGACACGCTCACCCGCGCGGCCGGCGATCTCGTCCAGTTGATGTGGAAGCACATCCCGGAGGACAGCAAGAAACTCACCTTTCCGGGTGCGCACTGGTACGACTTCAACACCCCTGAATACACCGTCTTCCACGACATCCAGGCCAAGAAGTGGGAGGCCACTCGCGGCGTCGGCCACTCCTTCGGTGCCAACCGCAATGAGCGGCCGCAGGACATCGTGACGACCACCGAGCTCGTGCGTCTGCTCGTCGACGTGGTGTCGAAGAACGGCAATCTGCTCATCGGCATCGGCCCGGACGAGAACGGCCGCATCGTCCCCGAGCAGCAGGCGCCGCTGCGCGGACTCGGTGCCTGGATGGCCGACAACGGAAAGGCGATCTACGGATCACGGCCGTGGACCACGCCCGAGACAACCACGTCCGAAGGCACCGACGTGCGCCTCTGGCAGAACGACGGCCAGGTCTACGCCGGGCTGCTCGACCTTCCGGGTGCGCGAACCTTCGCGCTGCGGGGGATCGACGGCCGGTCGGTCGACGAGGTGCACATCGTGGGCAGCCGGGCCAAGGTCGGTATTGGCGAGCGCGATGGCCTGGTCGAGATCTCGCTGCCCGAGCGCGTGCCCGTGGAGCCGGCGTACGTGCTGCGGCTGGGACCGGGAGCCACCCAGGTCGGCTAGGCGAGCTCGGGGGCGGTCTCGAGCTCCTTCATCGCCGCGGGCTCGAGGGTGACGAGCGCGGCGTCGCAGTTCTCCTTGAGGTGATCGAGCGAACCCGTGCCCGGGATCGGGAGCATCACGGGGGAGCGCTGCAGCAGCCAGGCAAGCGCGACCTGCGCCGGCGTGCAGTTGTGGCTGGCCGCGATGTGCGCGAGCGGGCCGTCATCGGCGACGAGCGCGCGGTTGCCCAGCGGGAACCACGGGATGAAGCCGATGCCCTCGGCGGTGCAGTGGTCAAGCAGGTCTTCGCTTTGGCGCAGGCCCGCGTGGAAGAGGTTTTGCACGCTCACGATCGGCATGACCTTGCGGGCGCGCTCGAGTTCGTCGATCGAAACCTCAGACAAGCCGACATGGCGGATGAGGCCCTCATCTTGCATCTGCCTGATGACGCCGAACTGCTCGTCCTCGGGAACCTGGGGGTCGATGCGGTGCAATTGCCACAGGTCTATGCGCTCGACACCGAGCCGGCGCAGAGACATCTGCACGCACTGGCGCAGGTAGTCGGGCCG
>CAINGG010000089.1 GCA_903848435.1 uncultured Actinomycetes bacterium
CGGGCGGCCCCATCGCCGTCAAGGAGGCGGTGCTGCCCTTCGGTCGGTTCCACGGCGTCGACACCGTCCTGGGCCCGGAGATGCGCTCCACCGGCGAGGTCATGGGCATCGACAGCGAGTTCGGCACGGCGTTCGCCAAGTCCCAGAACGCCGCCTACGCCGGCGGCCTGCCGACCTCGGGCCGGGTCTTCGTCTCGGTCGCCGATCGCGATAAGCGCTCGATGATCTTCCCGATCAAGCGCCTGTCGGACCTGGGCTTCGAGATCCTCGCGACCGACGGCACCGCGGAGGTCCTTCGCCGCCACGGCCTCAAGGTGGGCCTGCTGCGCAAGGCCCGCTTCGGCCCCGGCCCCCAGGGCGAGCCGACGACCGTCCAGGCGATCATGGCCGGCGACGTCGACCTGATCATCAAAACGCCCTTCGGCGTCGGTCCCCGCCTCGATGGCTACGAGATTCGCACCGCCGCCGTGCTGTCGGGAGTGCCCTGCATCACCACGATCCAGGGCCTCGCCGCTACTGTCCTGGGCATCGAGGCACTGGTGGAGGCAGACGCCGGCGGCCGGGCGCCCATCGGCGTTCGCTCGTTGCAGGAGCACGCCGACGACCTACGCCGACTGCGGGCACACGCAGACGAAGTGGAGGGGTGATGGCCGTCCAGGTACGCGGCGAAGTGGTGTCCGTACGACGCGCCGGGCAGTACTTCGTCCTCACCGTGACCGCGCCCGGGGTTGCCGAAGCGACCCGGCCCGGTCACTTCGCGGCTTTCGCCATCGGCGACCTCGACTCCTCCTCGCTCATCCTTCGCCGGGCCTTCTCCATCTACGGGGTGCAATCCCGTGGCATCTATGGCGGCACGATCGACGTCGTCGTCGCCGATTCCGGACCGGGCACGCACTGGCTCATCCAACGCCGCCGCGGCGACTCCCTTGACATCGTTGCCCCGCTGGGTCGGCCATTCGCCCTCCCGCGCGAGCCGGTGGCGTGCGTGCTCGTCGGCGGTGGCTATGGCTCCGCACCACTGTTCATGCTCGCCGAGCAACTGCGAAGCCGTGGTTGTCGCGTCGACATGCTGCTGGGTGCGTCGACCGAGGAGAAGCTGTTCGGCGTGCTCGAAGGCAAGCGCATCGCGTCGACCCTCACCATCACGACCGAGGACGGCTCGCTGGGCGACGCCGGT
This sequence comes from uncultured Actinomycetes bacterium, assembly GCA_903848435.1. Classification (GTDB taxonomy): domain Bacteria; phylum Actinomycetota; class Actinomycetes; order S36-B12; family S36-B12; genus Mxb001. Next base: position 1,178 of record CAINGG010000089.1, read on the forward strand.
CGCGTGACCGATCTGCTCCCCTCGGTGATGGACAAGGCGCACGCCGAGGTCGTCTACGCTTGCGGACCGATGGGAATGCTGGCGGCCATCGCGGGGGTGGCAGCGGAGCGGGGCGCCTACAGCCAGTGCGCCGTCGAAGAGGCCATGGCCTGCGGCATCGGAGTCTGCATGACGTGTGTGCTCCCCGTCATCGGAGATGACGGCGTCACGCGCATGGTGCGCTCGTGCGTGGAGGGCCCGGTCTTTCGCGGGGAGCGGGTGCGCTGGGACGACGTGGGCACGGTCCCCGCCGATGCCTTCGGCGCTCCGACGGGACAGGGCTCATGACCCGGGCCATCGTGCGCTACGACGTGGGCGACGCCCCGGCGCCGAAGGTCGACATGACGTCGACCCTGGCGTGGTTCGCCATGCCCAGCCCGGTGCTGACGGCTTCGGGATGCGCGGCCTCCGGGCGTGAACTGGACCAGTTCTTCGACATCTCGAGCCTGGGCGCCATGGTGACCAAGAGCATCATGCTCGAACCCCGGTCGGGCCGGGCGACGCCGCGCATGGCCGAGACGCCCAGCGGCATGCTCAACTCGATCGGGTTGCAGGGCCCGGGCATCCACGCCTTCATCGAGCACGACCTTGCCTGGCTTCGCGAGCGCGGCGTACGCACGATCGTGTCGATCGCTGGCAGCACGACGCAGGAATACGAGGAACTCGCCAAGATCTTGCGGCAGCACGATGGCATCGACGCCATTGAGGTCAACATCTCGTGCCCCAATGTCGCCGACCGTGGTCAGGTCTTCGCGTGTCGTGCCGATACGGCTTCGGGGGTCGTTGCCAGCGTTCGCCGTTCGACGGACCCCAGTGTCCCGGTGCTGGTCAAGCTCTCGCCAGACGTGACCGACATCGCCACGATCGCCGTCGCTTGCGACAGGGCCGGCGCAGATGGCCTGACGCTCATCAACACCACGCTCGGCATGGTCATCGACACCGATACGATGCGCCCGGCACTCGCCGGGGTGACCGGCGGCCTGTCCGGCCCTGCCATCCGTCCGATCGCCGTGAGATGCGTGTGGCAGGTCCGCCAGGCGCTGCCGGACATTCCGATTCTCGGCGTGGGCGGCATCCGCACGGGCCGCGATGCCCTGGAGTTCATCCTGGCCGGCGCTCATGCTGTTTCCGTCGGCACCGTCGTCTTCAATGATCCGTCGGCCCCCATGCGCGTCCACGCCGAGCTCGCCGTCGAGCTCGCAGCGCGCGGCTTCGCGAGCGTTTCGGACGCCATCTCCCACGCGCACCGCCCACCTGATAGCGAGTTGGTGCCCCCGATAGACGATGACGATCTCAATCCGCCGGAGTGGATATGACGCGTGGGCCCATCGCCGTCGCGCTGGATGCTCCCGACCTGACCACCATGACGAGCTGGGCCGCGTCGGTGGGTCCGCACGTGAGCACGCTGAAGGTGGGGCTCGAGTCCTATCTGCGCGACGGGGACTCAGCCGTCGAAGCTGCGCGCGCGGCATCGCGCGATGCCGCGGGGGTGCCGTGCGACCTGTTCCTCGACCTGAAGCTCCACGACATCCCGGCCACTGTGGCCGGTGCCGCGCGTTCGGTCGCGCGGCTGGCACCGGACTACCTCACCGTCCACGCGTCGGGCGGTCCCGACATGGTGGCAGCCGCGGCCCGTGAGCTCCCCC
>CAINGG010000090.1 GCA_903848435.1 uncultured Actinomycetes bacterium
GCAACACCCTCGTCACGACCGTCTACCAACTCCTGTGGGGCGGTCTTGCCGTCATGATCGCCGGGCTCCTGGCCGGTGAGGCCTCGGTGGGGTCCATGGGACCTGCCTTCGCGAGCGTGTCCGCCGTGAGCTGGGCCGGCTTCTGGTGGCTCGTGGTTGCCTCGGTCATCGGCTACGGCGCCTACACCTATCTGCTGCGCAACGTGCCGCTGTCGCTGGTGTCCACCTTCGCCTTCGTCAATCCCGTCGTGGCGGTGTGCCTGGGATGGCTGCTGCTCGGGGAGCCCTTCTCGCGCAGCGTCATCATCGGCCTGGTGGTCGTGGTGACCGGCACCGCGCTCGTGGTCGTGGGGGAGTCGCGCGCGCGCGGCCAGGTGCCGACGCCCGAGCCTTGATGCCCAATCAAAAGGCCCCACCCGGATCGCGGGTGAGGCCTCTTGGGCTTGGGTGTGCCTAGACGGCAGTCGCGAAGCGCCGACGCTGGTAGACGGCCTCGCGCTCGTCCTCGCTCATGCCGCCCCACACGCCGTAGGGCTCGCGGACGGCGAGCGCGTGCGATGCGCACTGGGCGATGACGGGGCAGCTCGCGCACACGGCCTTGGCGGCACGCTCGCGTGCCTCGCGGGCCGGGCCGCGCTCGCCCTCGGGGTGGAAGAAGGTGTCCGGGTCCTCGCCGCGGCAGGCGCCGTGCAACTGCCAGTCCCAGATGTCGGCGTTCGGCCCAGGAAGCCGGGAAACGTCGGCCATGTCGCTCTCCTTTTGCCCGTGTGGGGAGGTACTAGAACGACCCTAGAACCGCGCCAGAAGTTAGTCAAGATCCTGAGTTGAACAATTTTCGACTAATTTTGACGTCCCAGGTCCCCCTAGGGGGGCGCCCAAGATGCGATACCCCGAAATCCTCGAAGAATGGGCACATGAGCGGCCGGACGCAGGGCTCGGCCGAGGCCCTCGGCCCCGGCGTGCCCCTGCCTGAGATGGGCCTCACCGTGGCCGCCGTGGCCCGCCGCCTGGGGGTGGCCCCGGCCACCCTGCGCACGTGGGATCGCCGCTACGGCCTCGGGCCCAGCCAGCACTCGGCCGGTGCGCATCGGCGCTACTCATCCGCTGACGTCGAGCGACTGGAGCGCATGCGGCGCTATGTGCTGTCGGGGGTCGCCCCCGCCGAGGCAGCGCGTGCGGCGCTCACCGAGGGCGAGGTCGAGCCCGACGCCGGCGCTCGCCACGGTGGCGGACAGGTCGTCGCGATCCCAGACGGCACGCCGCAGGCTCGCGGGCTTGCTCGGGCGGCCCTGGCTCTCAATGCTGACGCGTGCCGCGTCATCCTGGCCGAGACCCTCGATCGTCGCGGCGTCGTGTGGACCTGGGATCACCTCATTGCTCCTGTCCTCGTCGGGGTGGGGCAGCGATGGGAGCAGTCCGGCCGCGGCATCGACGTCGAGCACGTGCTTTCCGAGGCGATCCAGTCCGAGCTTAGTTCGCGTGTGATCAACGACAACGTGCGATCGGTCGCCGCTGTCGTCCTGGCGAGCGCACCGGGCGAAAACCACGTTCTTCCCCTGTGGGCTCTCGCGGCCGCGCTGTCCGAGCGCGGTGTCGAGGTGCGCATGCTCGGTGCCCGCACGCCATGGGATGCCCTGGGCCAGGCCATCCGGCGCATCGGTCCCGGCGGCGTCCTCGTGTGGTCCCAGACCGCAGGCTCCGGCGACATGACCGACATGGCCGTGCTGCCCGACGTTCGTCCCGAGCCACTCATCCTGCTCGGCGGTCCCGGCTGGCATCCGGGTGCCCCGCCGCGCGGCGAGCACGTCGACGACCTGTCCGAGGCCGTTGCTCGACTGGCGCGGGCTGCCGGCGCCTCGTGACGGATTCCGCCGCGCTGTGGAGCGATGCGGCGGAGGCGGGTGCCCGCGGCGACTACCTCGAGGCGTGGACGATTCTCGATCTTCTCGTCGACGCAGACCCCCGGTGGCAATCCCTCGCAGCTTCCATGCGTGGCAGTCATCTGCGACAGATTGGCGACGTACGCGCGGCCCGCACGTCCGATGCGCGTGCCCTGGAGCTGGCGTGCGATGCCGAGTCACGCGCGGAAGCGCTCATCGGGCTCGCCGCCGATGACGTGGCGGACGGCCGGGCGGCTGCTGCCCGCGAGCACCTGGCGCTGGCCGTCGACGAGGTCGACCGCGCGTGGCGCACGCGCACGCGCCTGGCGTGGGTGACGGCCGAGCTATCCCTGCTGGACGGCGCAGCGCTCGCCGCCATCCAAGCGGGGGAGCGTGCACTGAGCGCCTGCGTCGGTCACTCGACGCGTCACGTGGCCAAGTCGCTGCTCATCGTCGAGGCAGCCCGCGGCGGTACGCCGTCCGGCGACCTCGTGGGGGACGGCGTCCTGCGCGCTGTCGACTTGATCCGCGCCGGGGGGTGGGCCTCCCTGCAGTGGCCCGCGGCCCTCATCGCCGATGACCTCGTGCGGGCGCAGCGGGCGACCCCCGACCTCGTGAGCGAGGCCGCTGGCATCCGGGCCGAGGGTGCCGCGGCCGTTCGCGTGATCGGGGATGGCCTGCCAGCGGGCCCGCGTGAGGGCTGGCTCGACGGCCCGGCGGCGCGACGGCTCCTCGCGAGCGACGGGTAGCCTGAGCCCATGCCAGCGTCGTCCGCGCTTCCTGAGCCCTTTGCCTATCTCGGGCTCACGTTCGACGACGTCCTGCTGCTGCCCGCCGAGTCCGATGTCGTGCCCAGCGAGGTCGACACCACCAGCCGCGTGACCCGCAACCTGTCGGTCCGCGTGCCCCTGCTGTCGAGCGCGATGGACACCGTCACCGAGGGCCGCCTCGCCATCGCCATGGCACGCCAGGGCGGCATCGGCATCCTGCACCGCAACCTGTCGATCGACGACCAGGCCGCGCAGGTCGACATGGTCAAGCGGTCTGAGGCCGGCATGGTGAGCAACCCCATCACCTGCGGTCCCGACGCCACCTTGGCCGAGGTCGATGCGCTGTGCGGCCGCTACCGCGTGAGCGGCGTGCCCGTCGTCGATGATGCCGGGCGACTGGTCGGCATCATCACCAACCGTGACATGCGGTTCGAAGACGATATGTCGCGTCGCGTCAGCGAGGTCATGACCCCCATGCCGCTGCTGACAGCGCCCGTCGGCGTGGAGTCCGAGGATGCCCTGCGCCTGCTCGCGAGCCACAAGGTCGAGAAGCTGCCGCTGGTGCATCCCGACGGCCGTCTCGGCGGACTCTTCACCGTCAAGGACTTCGTGAAGTCCGACAAGTACCCGCTGGCCACCAAGGACTCCGCGGGTCGGCTCATGGTCGGCGCGGCCGTGGGCGTCGGACCTGACGCCGAGAAGCGCGC
>CAINGG010000091.1 GCA_903848435.1 uncultured Actinomycetes bacterium
CGCCCGCTGCTGCTGTCTCCCGGCCTCGGCATTCATCCGCTGCGCAAGGAGAGCGTGCTGGTGACACGAGCGGTCACGCCGTGGCCCGGAGCTCCCGAACGCAGCGGCCAAGACGAGGAGTCCTCGTCATCGGGACGACGTTCGCGCCGCGCGAGCCAGCCCCCGGGCGTGCCCGCCGACTGGCTGCGCGAGGAGGGGTCGTGACGCAGGTCCCGGAGCAGGCGCGCGGCGTCATCGCGCTCGATGCGGCGGCGTGTACGTCGTGCATGATCTGCGTGCGCGAGTGCCCGGATTGGTGCATCGAGATCGACAGTCACACCGAGGAGGTCACCGAGCCGGGTGCACGTCGGCCCCGCTACGTCGCGGTCCTCGATCGCTTCGCGATCGACTGGGGCCTGTGCATGTATTGCGGCATCTGCGTCGAGGTGTGCCCATTCGACGCCCTCTTCTGGTCGCCAGAGCACGACTATCCCGCGCATGAGCCGGGCGGCCTCGTGCATGAGACGCAGCGGCTAGCCGACTGGCTGCCGAGCGTGCCTCAGCGGTAGTTGACGAACTGGACCGGGAAGTCCAGATCGGCGTCCTTCACCAGCTGGATGACCTCCTGGAGGTCGTCACGGCTCGAGCTCGACACGCGTAGTTCCTCGCCCTGCACCTGCGTCTTGACCTTCTTGGGGCCTTCGTCGCGGATGAGCTTGGCGAGCTTCTTGGCCTGCTCCTGGTTGATGCCTTCCTTGAGCTGGCAGGTGATCTTGTGCAGACGCCCTGACGCGCGCGCGTCGCCAGCGTTGAGGATCTTCAGGCTGATGCCGCGCTTGACGAGCTTCTCCTTGAGCACCTCGAGGGCGGCCTTGACGCGATCCTCGGTCTCGGCTTCGAGCTCGATGGTCATGTCACCCTTGAACTCGACCTTGGCACCGGTGCCCTTGAAGTCGAAGCGCTGTGCAAGCTCCTTGGACGCCTGGTTGACGGCGTTGTCGACCTCGGCGCGGTCGAGCTTGGAGACGATGTCGAAACTGTTGTCGGCCATGGGCGCCATTCTGGCGCAGGGTCCCTCTAGAGACCGCGGCAGCCCGTCTCGCCCGGCAGTAGCGGTCGCAGCCACAGCGTGAAGGCCTCTCCGCGCCACGTGTAGGAGTTGCCCTGGCGGTAGGTAGTGGGGAAGTCGGCGTAGGCGTCAGCGGCGATGAGACCGCATGACGTCGCGGGCAGGTCGGGACCGGTCCATTCGAGCTGGATGGTGGGGTCGTCGGCCGCGATACGGCGTACCTCGTAGGACTCCGGCTGAAACGCCCGACCGGAGATATCGGCGGTGGAATCGATGAGGGCGCTCAGGCGCTTGCGTGCTTCGCGCTGAGAGCGCGTGAGTTCGTATGTCATGGTCAGTGCGTTGATGCTCGTGTATGCCGTGCGGCCGTCGTGAGCGACCCTGACGTAGGTGTAGCCCACGTCGGCGACCGGCACGAATCCGAAGTCGACGTTGCTGGTCGCACGGTGCAGTTCATCGCGCAGGGCATGAGTATCCGACGAGGACAGGTGTGCAACGCGATACGAAGGCACTTCGTGGACGTCCGCGCCGTTCGGCGTGACGAGTCTGCCGTCGGCGTAGAGCCGGAAGTGCACGGTGCGGTAGTTCGGGTTCATTGGTAGCGGGTAGCCGCCAGCCGTCCACGCTGCAGCCACGACGCGATCTGCTCGCGGCGGGCTTGCCAGCGCTGGCGTGGCAGATCCGCCCACGAGCGCGGCGGCCGCGAGCAGGGCCAGGGCGACGCGCATCCCCTGACGGTAAGCCGTGGCTGCCCGGAAGGCGCGTCGATGCGGCACGATGGCGCGGTGGCACGAGCGATCCTGTTTGATCTCGACCGCACCCTGGTCGACGTGCAGAACTACACCGACTATGCGGCTGCCCTCGCCGACCTGCACGTGCTACTCGATGGTTGGTCCGAGTTCGAGGTGCTTGATGCCGATTGGGATGCCCCGACGCTGGAGTGCATGGCCATCCTGGTGGCGCTGTCGGCTGATCCGCGCTGGGGC
>CAINGG010000092.1 GCA_903848435.1 uncultured Actinomycetes bacterium
TCGTGGTTCCCGCAAGCCAGGATGCCTGGGACTGCGGGGCGGCGGGCTGTAGCGCAGCTTGGTAGCGCACTTGACTGGGGGTCAAGGGGTCGCAGGTTCAAATCCTGTCAGCCCGACACAAGTCTTCACACGTCAGAGGCCGGTCCCGAACGTATCGAGACCGGCCTCTCACCTTGTCGAGGTCAGGTTGGGGACCTTTTTGGGGACCATTCGCCTCGATCACCTGAGCTTGATGGCGGGTGGGCCGGTAGGTCCTCTCGTGGAGGTGCCCCTCCGCCCGCCTAGGGTGCCGACCCCGACTTCTCGTCGCGACCCGCGAAAGCGATTTGGGAGATGAACAGGCCCGCCGCTCCGACCCAGAAGCCCAGGGTCAAGATGTCCGTGGAGGTGAAGGCGCCCCAATCCTCGGCCAGGACACCCAGCGCGAGAACGGTCACCGCCCCTAGGCCGACGATGGCGAAGTTGCGCTCCGCGCGGGGACTCAGCCGACTCTCGTATTGGGTGGTGGGATTACCCGGTTGCATGGTGAGGAATCCAAACGAGATGTCCACTCCCCAGATACCCATCACGAGACCATCGATTCCCGCGAACAAGACCACCACTCCAAGGGCGTAACCCAGGTTCCCCCACTCGCTCACAGGCTGACGCGCAAGAGCCACCGCCAAGGTCACCGCGGCAACGACGAAAAAGAACCATCCCAATTTGCGCTGCTGGGCCTTAGACCACCGAGTCATGCGCCCTCCTTGTTGCGCTTGATGGCACGGAACTTTAGGTGGCGGTGCAGAACCACACAAGCATGACGTCGGGCGAGTTGCCCAGCAGCGCACGGAGGAAGGCGGCGTCTAGGCGCGTCCAAGCGTGAGCACCCGGGCCACGCCCTGGGGGTCGACGCGAGTCGGTCGGTCTGGCGGGGTGAACGAATGCCGTCCCCGATGCGACCTGTCCTCGTCCTTGCCGCCTGCACCGCCCTCACGGTTCCTCTGGCGGTCCAGCCGGCCCGGGCCGCGCAGTGGAGCCGGCTGGCGGGTGGAGCGTTGATCCCTCCGCTAGTTGAACCGATCTCCAAGGGCCCGCTCTCTATGCCGGTCGCCTTTCTGACTATCTCTCGCTCTTGCCCGCATCACGTTGCACGGGGACATCTCAGTCCCCGATCCAGCGGTGTGCCAGCGCTTGGCCCAGCTCCTCGACGGCATCTCGTTCATCACGGGTGAGCCCCCTGCGGTCGGCATAGTCGAATTCCACGCTGTGGATGGAGTTTCCGGCCCGGAAGAGCACGTAGTAGCCGCCGTCCTCGGTGTCAGGGTCGGCCTCGTCGGCGCTCAGTTGGATGGATATCCAGATGCCTCGCTCCCCGTTGACCTGACGCCGGGTGCGGCCGTTGGAGATGCGATGCAGTATCGGTCGCGACTCATCGCCGACATTGTTGACGCCCGTGCAGCGCTTTGCTTGACGCACGAGGTAGTTCCACTCGCTGCGCGTCGCGGCCGCGGATTCGTAGGGCCAGACCTTTTGCTCAAGGGCGATGGGGTCCTTCCAGACGTTCGTCTCGCCGAGCTCCACCTGGTAGAGCAGGTTCGTCTCGCGGCCCCGGATCTCCTCGCCGTCCTTGTCGCATAGCTCCTGGTGCTGACCGCCGTGAGCCTTCATCGTGTATTCGATGCCGGGTGAAATGCGCAGGAGCTTGGGGGCGTCAGCACGAGTGAGCATTCGCTCGAAGTGACGAGCTTGCTCTGCCGGCGTGGGTGGGTAGTGGTCCTTGGGGCGTCTCACCGGTGACTCCTTGCTTGCCTTGGGTTATCGGGGCCCGTCGTGGCGACGCTAGCAACAATCGCGGCCGTCAGGACGGCGTCCCGCTAGAGTGAGCGCGCTAGAACGCGGAGGTGTGGCCGGTGGCGGTCTTTGCGCTTGGAGTCGCGATCCTGCTGGGATGCGTGGGCATCGGCATTCTGGTGGGAATCGTCATCGTCCGGCTTGGGCGCAATCACGATCCGCTCGACGACACCGGCTTCGTGGCTGACGGACTCAGTGCGACGCTCGGCACAGTCGGCGGCCTGCTTGCCTTCGTTCTTGGCTTCCTCGTCGTGTTCACGCTCGACAACTACACGTCTGCCCAGGACGTGGCCGCCAATGAGGCCAGTGCCTATTCGGCCGCGTTCGAAGCGGCGGTGCTCCTGCCGGCCGACCAGGCCGAGCCGATCAAGCGTGACGTCGCGTGCCTGATCGAATCCGTCCGGACCGAGGGGTGGTATTTCTCCAGTGGCGACGGGCCATCAGCGGATGACAACCTGGAACTGTGGTGGGTCACCACGCGGCAAAGTCTTGGCTCCCTCACCGAGCCCACGCCCCTGCAGGAGTACGCCGTCGAGACGATCTTCGCCTCGCTGGCCGAGGCGAGAAGCCTGGGGGAGCAGCGGGTCTTGATGAATGACAGTGCGGTCCCGCCGGTCATCTGGGTCGTCATCTACATCGCCTTCGCGGCCACGATCGCCTTGACCTACGTCAGCCTGCGCAACAACACCTTCATCCTGCTGGCCTCCATCGGCTTGATGACCATCGTGGTCGCCGCCGTCGTCTGGACGCTGTTCACCTTCGCGAATCCCTTCTCCCCGACTGATGGCACCGCGGTGCAGGCAGATGACCTCTCCGGAACCGTGGAGCGGCTGCGTGACACCTACCCGGGCCCGGCGTGGGAGCCCTGCCCCGACCGGCCGGGCGCATGACTCTCCGCTCGGCCTAGCGCCCGGCCCAAGAGCCCGTCAGGATGGGCAGGTGGGCGCGGGGGCCTTCGATCCCCCCGAGGTTCGCCGGCGCGAACAACGGGGGTGGTACTTCTACGACTGGGCGGCGTCCGCCTTCTCCACGACCGTTGGCACCGTCTTCCTCGGGCCGTACCTGACCTCGATCGCCGAGTCCGCCGCCGACGCGGGCGAGCAGATCACGCTCTTCGGGATCGTCCCCGTCA
>CAINGG010000093.1 GCA_903848435.1 uncultured Actinomycetes bacterium
CAGCGCCATTCGCATCCCATCTCCGCAGCACACAGGGTCAGATCGACTTGACGATCTCGCCGCCCTTCATGATCACCTGCATCGACGTCTCGGGCTGCGCAATCAGGGTGATGTCCTCCAGCGGATTCCCGTTGATCAACAGTATGTCGGCGATCGCGCCTTCTTCGATGACCCCGAGAGTGCCCGGATACGGATTGCGCGGACCCGAGAGCGCCAACAGCTCGGCGTTGACGCGGGTGGCCATCATCAAGACCTCGGCAGGGGTGTACCAGCGCACCATCTTGGCCAGCTGCTCGCCTTGACGTGCCGCAAGCTCCGGCGTGAAGAGCGTATCCGTGCCCCAGGCAACCTCGAGCCCGTGCTTCTTGGCGAGCGCATATGCCTGATCGGTCCCAGCGGCGACCTGCAGTTGCTTGACTCGGTTGTCACCCGTCAGAGGGTCGGCGTCCTTGTCATCGAGGAAGGGCTGCAGCGACCACCAAGCACCCTTCTCGGCCATGAGCTCCACGGTCGCGTCATCGAGCAGATGGCCATGGTCGATACAGCGAACGCCCGCCTCCAGCGCCTGACGCACTGACCGCGGGGTATAGGCGTGCACCATGACGTAGGTGCCGAAGTTCTCGGCCGTGTCAACCGCTGCACGCAACTCCTCCAGCGTGTATTCGGTCACGTCGATCGGGTCGTAATTCGAGGCGACGCCACCCCCCGCCATGACCTTGAGTTGCGTTGCCCCGTGCATCAGTTGCTCTCGCGCACCACGGAGCACCTCCGGCACGCCATCGGCAAGGACCACCGCGCTGATGTTCTCCATATGACTGAGGTGCCCGCAGATGCCTCTCGGCGTCTCAAAGGGCAGCCGAAAGTCTCCATGCCCGCCTGACTGCGAGATGAACGCCCCTGACGGGTACATCCGCGGGCCCGCGATCACTCCGGCGTCGATGGCGCGCTTCAGGCCGAAGGCCGGGCCTCCGGCGTCTCTGACCGATGTGAATCCGCGCAGGAGAGTGGCAGTCGCCCCCTGTCCGGCGACCACATGGAGGTAGCCCGGATCTCCGGTCATCGCATCGCTCAGGGGGATGTTGGCAAACATGGAGTGCCAGTGAGCGTCAATGAGTCCGGGGATGAGGGTCTTACCTCGACCTTCGATGATCGTCGCGCCGTCGCTGGCAGGAGGCGCGGCTGCCCCCTGCGTGATGCTGGCGATCAGTCCGTCTTTGACCAGGACCTGCGACGGGGCCGTCAGCGATCCCTTCCTGCTGTCGAACACCGCGACGTTGGCGAAGAGGGTGTCGGTCATCCGGGGTTCCTCTCGAACTGTGGCTAGCGCGCCTGACTAGATAGTTCCAGTCACTGCGGTCAGCTCGCTCACCAACTCCGCATTCAGCCTAGTGCCACGCGGGCGATGCCGGCCCACGCTTCGTAGAGACTGGCGACCATGACCGGGCGATGACCGTCTGACCCGTCGCCGGGGCAGTGGTGCTTCCTAGCCTCGCGCCATGGCACCAGCCTTGAGCCCCGTCGTACGTCGACGCCTCGTCGTGGTCGTGATGGCGGTTGCACTTGCGCTCTTGCTTGCCACGCCGACTTTCGCACGCAACATCCTCGGGATCGGGGTCACCACCGTGCTCACGGGCAGCATGCGCCCGGCCATCGACCCCGGTGACCTCGTCATCACGCGGACGTCCGCAGCGTCAACGATCGGCGTCGGCGACGTCGTCGTGGTCAATAGCGGAGATGTGCCGATTGCCCACCGCGTGGTCGAGGTACGCCTCATCAGCGGACTCAACCGGCTCACCACCAAAGGTGATGCGAATGCACTCATCGACACCGATCCGGTCATGGTGTCGGCCAATCGCGAGGTGCCTCGCGTGATCTGGCGGGTGCCTGCTGTGGGCTCGACGCTGGCCTTCCTCGCCTCTCCCCAGGCACAACGCCTCGGGCTCACGCTGCTCGTCGGCCTCAATCTGCTGGCCCTGGCGCTGTTCGCGCTGCGCCGCCGTCCCACCGAAAGAGAAGGAGTTCACCCCGAAGGCCCTCACCACACCAACACGGACATGGAGTCCGTAAACGCATAGGAGAACCGCATGGCACTCATGGCTCAACCTCGCTCAACCGGAGTCGCCGTCGGGCGCGCATCGCTCCTGCTGCTCGCCGGCATCGGTGGTCTCACCCTTGCCCTGACCACCGTCTATGCCACATTGTCGGCGCAGGCCTTCAACACCTCGCCCACGTCGACGACGGCAGGCACGCTGAGCCTGATCCAGGCGGACAACGGCAACGGATTCACGACCCTGATCGACAAGATGGCGCCGGGTGACGTCGTCAATCGCTACGTGAAGTACACCAACAACGGCAACCTCGACGCTCAGGACCTCAAGTTGTCGCTGGCTGACTCGGTGAACAGCGTGCTCACCACCGACGCCACGCGCGGTCTCAGTGTCACCGTCAGCCAGTGCAGCGTCGCCTGGACCCCGGCCACGGGCGCCTGCGGCGGCACGACCACCGTGCTGGGCACCTCCACGGCGGTTGCCCTGAAGACAACGCCACTCTCTCTGCCCGTGGTACCCACCACGCCGTCGGGAGCCAACATCCTCGCCGGTCAGGAGCTTCATCTGCGATTCGCCATCACCCTGCCGGACACGAACGAGACGACAGTGAACGGCGTCCCGCCGGCCAATACCGTGCAGGGGAAGACGGCGTCGCTCACGTGGACGCTGACCGAGACGATGCGCAACACGACGACGACCACGTCGTAGGAGAGGCCGCGTACATGAATCGCGGTGCCCTTCGTGGGGTTCTCCTCGGGGTGGTGGCGACTGTGGTCGTCACCACCCCGCTGGGCGCCGCGTTTGGCGTCACCCGCGCCTCGTCATCGAACTTCCTGCAGTTGGCCGTGCTGACCGCCACCTATCGGGTCTCCCCCGTCCTGCCTGCCCAGGTGGCGACGAACACGACCGGGCCGCTGACCCTCAGCCTCAACGC
>CAINGG010000094.1 GCA_903848435.1 uncultured Actinomycetes bacterium
CTGAGTAGTCGAACTCGCACGCCTGGCCGATCACGATCGGGCCCGATCCGATCACCAGGACGGACTCGATGTCATCGCGGCGAGGCAACGACGTCACCCCCCATGAGCCGGGCGAACTCGTCGAAGAGATCCGCGGCATCGTGCGGCCCGGCTGCTGCCTCCGGGTGGTACTGGACGCTGAAGGCCGGCACATCGAGGCAGCGCAGTCCCTCGACCACGTTGTCGTTCAAGCACACGTGGCTGACGCGGACCCGCCCGTAGGGGGTGTCGATGTCGGTGCCAATGGGGGCCTCGACGGCGAAACCGTGATTGTGCGCGGTCACCGCGACGCGTCCCGTGTGCAGTTCCTGCACGGGCTGGTTGACGCCGCGGTGCCCGAAGCGCAGCTTGTAGGTGCGCAGGCCGAGCGCACGACCGAGCATCTGGTGCCCGAAGCAGATGCCGAAAACCGGCCGGCGGGCATCGAGCGCGGCCTGCACCAGCGAGACCGCGTGATCGGCGGTCGCTGGATCACCCGGTCCGTTGGAGAAGAACACGCCATCGCGACCGAGTTGCAGGAGCGCATCGGCATCGATGGTGGCTGGCACCACGTGCACGGTCATGCCGCGCTCGGCCATCCGATGCGGCGTCATCGACTTGATGCCCAGGTCGACGGCGGCCACGACGTATCGCTCCTCGCCGATCGCGGGGACGACGTAGGGGTGGTCGATGGTGACGTCAGCGGTGAGATTGGCCCCGGCCATCGGAGCCTCCGAGCGCACGCGGGCCAGCAGATCGTCAAGCGGATCACCAGCGGCGGAGCCACTGAAGATTCCCACTCGCATGGCGCCGCGATCGCGCAGGTGCCGCGTGAGCGCACGCGTATCGATGTCGCGGATGCCGACCACGCCAGCGGCGACGAGCTCCTCGTCGAGCGAACGCCGCGCCCGCCAATTGGAGGGCAGCGGCGAGGGATCGCGGACGACGTAGCCGGCCACCCAGATCCGGCGGGACTCGGGATCCTCGTCGTTCATGCCGGTGTTGCCCACGTGGGGCGAGGTCATCACGACCACCTGGCCGCGGTAGGACGGGTCGGTGAGGGTCTCCTGGTAGCCGGTCATCCCGGTCGAGAAGACGGCCTCGCCCGTGGTGGAACCCACGGCCCCGAAGCTGCGACCGCGAAAGCTGCGGCCGTCCTCGAGAACGAGGACGGCGGGCTGCGGGGCGGGGCCGGGCATCACGCGGTCCTCTCATCGGCGAGCAGGTCCTGCACCCGCTCCAGCACCACGGGCTGCTCGACGCCGACGTCAGCGCGAAAGCCCGTGTCGATGAGCCTGCCACCGAGGTCCCAGGTCAGCACGACCACCCCGTCGCGCGCGTAGGCCTTGCCGGCGATTCCCCGCTCGGAGCGCGCCCCCCTCAGGTCGGTCCGTGGGATGAAGACATCGCGCGCCCCCGTCCGGCGCAGGAGTAGGCCCTGATCGCCGATCTCCAGGTCAGCGCGGCTGCGGACGCCGAGATCGTGGACGACGATGCGGTCAAGCCAGTCACCCGCCGCGGTGGATCCCAGGAAGAGTCCCGCGATCGCGGGTGAGCCGGCCCAGCCGGTCGGCGGTTCGGGTGGCTCCGGAATGTCCTGCTGGCGGCGCGCGCGATGCTGCCATCCGCGCCGCATGGCGATCAGGACCAGCACGATTCCGGCGATGACGGCCCCGACCATCAGCATCCGCAGCGGCGCCTGCGTGACGGGAGCCGACTGCGCGATCACCAGGGTGCCGCTCGTCATGCGAGCCGGCCTTCGAGAACCGTCGGGGTCCCGCGAAGGAACGTCGCCACGACGCGGCCGCGCATCTGCCTTTCGGCAAAGGGTGTGTTGCGGCTCTTGGATGCCAGCCGCGTCGGATCGACTGTCCACGTGACGTTGGGGTCCACCAGGACGAGATTGGCGGGCTCCCCCGGCTGGAGGGGCCGGCCATGCCCCTCGAGGCGCGCGATGCGGGACGGACGCATCGACATCCGGTCAGCAATCCCTCGCCAGTCGAGCCGGCCCGTGTCGAGCATCGTCTCGATGACGACGCTCAGGGCCGTCTCGAGGCCGAGCATCCCAAAGGCACCCGCCGCCCATTCGCAGTCCTTGTCCTCGTGCGAATGCGGAGCATGGTCCGTGGCAACGACGTCGATGGTCCCGTCCGCCAGGCCCGCTCGCACGGCCTCCACATCGCGGGCCGCCCGCAGCGGCGGGTTGACCTTGTAGCGGGGGTCGTACGTGCGCGCCAACTCCTCGGTGAGCACCAGGTGATGGGGCGTCACCTCGGCCGTGACGTCGATGCCACGCTGCTTGGCCCACCGCACGATCTCGACGGAGCCGCTCGTCGACAGGTGGCAGATATGCACACGGGATCCGACGTGTTGGGCGAGGAGCACGTCGCGCGCGATGATCGCCTCTTCGGCGACCGACGGCCACCCGCGAAGGCCGAGGACGCCCGACAGTTCGCTCTCGTTCATCTGTGCACCCTCGGTCAGGCGCGGCTCCTGGGCATGCTGGGCGATGACACCGTCGAAGGCCTTGACGTATTCGAGGGCCCTGCGCATGAGCACCGCATCGCTCACGCAGACGCCGTCGTCACTGAAGACGCGCACGCGCGCCGCGGAATCGGCCATCGCACCCAGCTCGGCAAGCTGCTCGCCGCGCAATCCCACGGTCACGGCACCGACCGGAACCACATCGCACAGGCCCGCCTCGACGCCCCGTCGCCACACCTGCTCCACGACCCCCGCCGTATCGGCGACAGGCTGGGTGTTGGCCATCGCATGCACCGCCGTGAACCCCCCGAGAGCGGCCGCGGCCGATCCGGTCGCGATGGTTTCGGCGTCCTCCCGTCCTGGCTCACGCAGATGCGTGTGCAGATCCACGAGCCCGGGAAGCAGGACGAGCGAGGCCGCATCAACCTCGAGATCGGCCGGGACCGCAGAACCTGGCGGTAGCAGCGACTCGATACGCCCCTCCGCGATCACGACGTCGGCCGGCTCCTCCCCGTAGGGGCGGGCACCGTGCAGGACGATCCTCATGCGCTCGCCTCCGAGAGTTCGGCCTCGGCGCGCGCGCCGAGGATCAGGTAGAGAACCGCCATGCGCACGTTGACGCCATTGGTGACCTGCTCGACGATCACAGAGCGAGGGCTATCGGCGACGTCCGCGCTGATCTCCATGCCACGATTCATCGGTCCGGGGTGGAGGACGATGCCGCCGTCGGACAGCATGCCGGCCCGGCGGGTATCCAAGCCGTAGCGGCGGCTGTACTCGTGGGCCGACGGGAAGTAGGCGGCGTTCATGCGCTCGCGCTGGACGCGGAGCATCATCACGGCATCGGCACCGGGTAGTGCGTCGTCCAGGTCGTAGGACACCGCGCACGGCCACGCCTCGGCCCCCACGGGCATCAGCGTCGGTGGCGCCACCAGGGTGACCGATGCCCCCAGCGCATGCAGGAGCAGGACGTTCGACCGGGCGACTCGACTGTGCAGGACGTCTCCCACGATGACCACGCGTCGACCGTCGAGTGCCCCCTCGCCCGCGGACAGGTGGTGGCGCAACGTGAAGGCATCGAGGAGTGCCTGCGTCGGATGCTCGTGGGTGCCGTCGCCGGCATTGATGACCGCGCAATCGATCCACCCTGAGTGGGCGAGTCGATGCGGCGCGCCACTGGCCTCGTGCCGGACCACCACCGCATCGGCACCCATGGCCTCGAGTGTCAGCGCCGTGTCTTTCAGGCTCTCGCCCTTCGACACGCTTGAGCCCTTGGCGCTGAAGGTGATGACATCGGCGGACAGCCGCTTGGCCGCGGCCTCGAAGGAGATGCGCGTGCGCGTGGAGTCCTCGAAGAAGAGGTTGACCACTGTGCGCCCGCGCAGGGTGGGGAGCTTCTTGACGGCACGATCGGTCACGCGACCCAACTCGCCCGCGGTGTCGAGGATGAGTATCGCGTCATCGCGGGTCAGATCGGCCGCGCTCAGCAGGTGACGCATCAGCCCTCCACCGTGACCTCGTCGACGCCGTCGACCTCGGCCAGCCGGACCCGCACGGCCTGGTCGCGGGACGTGGGGATGTTCTTGCCGACGTAGTCGGCCCTAATGGGAAGTTCGCGGTGCCCCCGATCGACGAGCACGGCGAGTTCCACCGTCCGCGGCCGGCCGATATCGCTCAGCGCGTCGAGCGCCGCACGCACGGTACGGCCGGAGTAGAGGACATCGTCGACGAGCACCACGACACGGTCGTCCACGCCAACGTCGGGAACGTCGGTCACCTCGAGAGGGCGCGCTCCTCGGAGTCGCAGGTCGTCGCGGTACATCGTGATGTCGAGGGCACCGACCGGCACGGACACGCCTTCGATCTCGCCGATGCGCGCGGCGATGCGCTGGGCTAGCGGCACCCCTCGGGTCTGGATGCCCATGATGACCACGTCGTCCGAACCGTGGGAGCGCTCGACGATCTCGTGCGCGATGCGTCCGATGACGCGGGAGATGTCAGCGGGGTCGAGGACGCGAGCATCGGGCCGGGGGTCCACGGACCCGCGTCGGGCATCGGCATGCGCCATCGCTCCGACCTCCTTCCCCGCCTCGCCGGACGGGTCGTTAAAGGATGTCGACCAGACCCTAGCCCACGGCCGGGCCGAGGCAAGGAGCGGGGAATTCGGCGCGTCGCGTCAGCCGCCGGTGACCCACGTCAGGATCGCGGAGAAGACGAATCCGGCCGCGCCGATGATGCCGGCCCAGCCCTTCACCGCGCGCACGGCGATGGGAATCATCTCGTTGATGACGACCACGAGCAGGGCGCCTGCCGCGATCGACTGGATGAGCGCCTGGAGGAAGTCGGAAGCGCCGTAGAGGAGGGTGTATCCGACCGCAGCGAAGACCGCGCCGATGACCACGATGAAGGAGAACCGGAGAAGGACCGAGCCTATGGCGATTCCCCCGGCCAGAAGCGCGGCCGCGATGCCGATGGCCTCGGGGATGGCCGCGATGAA
>CAINGG010000095.1 GCA_903848435.1 uncultured Actinomycetes bacterium
GGGCCGATCGAAGACAGGTGCGCCGACAGCAGACTCGAGCCCGCCGATCTGCTGGCTCACCGCGGCCTGGGAGTAGCCGAGGATGTCGGCGGCCCCACGGAAGGTGCCCTCGTCGGCGACCGCGACGAGGGCCTCGAGGTGGCGCACTTCGTAGCGCGTGGGAGAGAACGGCATGGCCAAAGTATAAGCAGAAACGATCGACACGATACAAATTCATCGCTTTACGTGATGGTAATGCTCCACGTACCGTCATGGCATCCGGACTTCCCCGGCGCCCGAAGGAGCACCAGCCATGACGACGACCCTCACCCGCGAGTCGCTTGAAGGCCTGGCCCACCGCGTCTACGTGGCGGGCATCGAGGCCACCAGTCCCCAGGCCCTCGAGGTCCTGGCCGAGACCGCCGAGGCCGTGGGCGTGTCCCCCGTCCTCGTCGATGTGCTCGTCGATCCCAGTGAGCCGCTCGTCGTTCGCGAGCGCGCGTTCTCGCTGGTCGCCTGCGCCGTCTCCGGTGCGGTGCGCCGGCAGCACACCCTCGCCGCCTGACACGCTGGGGGCATGACCCTCGACCCTGAGATCGCCGCGTGGGTCGAGGCCTATCCCGCACCCGATGTCGACCCGAGAGATGTCGATGCCGTGCGCGCGATCTACGGCGACTACATGGCCGATCGCGGCGGGCCGCAACCTGTCGAGTCTCATCCGGACGTGCGTCTGGAATCTGCGCACATCAACGGCGTCGGCGTTCTCATCTGGTCTCCCAGGCGTCCAGAGCCGCGAACGCCCGTCGTGGTTGCCCTGCACGGCGGAGCCTTCGTCGTCGGGCATCCGCTGGGCGCGGAGCGGATCGCCGTGCCGCTGGCTGCGCAGCACGGGATCATCACGGTCAGCGTCGCCTACCGCCTCTCGCCCGAGCACCGCGCGCCGGCCGCTCTCGACGATGGCATGGCGGTCCTGACGGGCATCGCGGGCGTCGAGACCGATCGCGTGGCCATCCACGGCAGTAGCGCCGGGGCGTGTCTGGCAGCCGGAATCGCCCTGCGCGCTCGCGATGGGGGCATCCGCCTGGCCCTGCAGTCGCTGAGCTGTCCGGTCGTGGATCCGCGAGCGATGCACGCCAGCGACCCCGATCACTCGGCCCACGGGGAGTCTCCGACGCTCGCGCGCGCCGCCGTGATCGCAGCCTGGGAGCACTACCTGGGCGATGCGATAGCGAATCCGCCACCGTATGCGGCTCCTGCCCTCATCGAGGACATCGGTGGCACTGCTCCGGCACACGTGGTCGTGGCGGAGTACGACGTACTGCGGGATGAGGGCCTGGAGTATGCGTGGCGACTGTCCTCGTCGGGAGTGCCGACAACGGTCGAGCGATTCGGCGGGACGGTGCACGGGTTCGACGGCCTGCTGCCCCACTCGTCCGTGGGGCAGCGTGCGATCTCATCGCAGGTGAGCGCGCTGGCGCGGGCCCTGCTGAGCTAGCCCTGCCCCTGGGTGGCGGCTTCTTGCGGGCACTGCTGGCGGTAGAACGCCTCGACGGAGTCGGCACTTTGCGCGAACTGCGGATCGGCGAAGTACGCCTTCGCATCCTCGGTCAGGGCAGGGAGGTCACCGCCGCCGCCGACCGCGTCCTTGACGCGCTCGGCGAAGTCGCGTGACAAGGTCACGAAGGGCTGGGCCTCGGGAGGCAGGCCCGGCAGGGAATCGGAGACCGCCTCGGCCGCATTGGCGAACTGGTCGGCCGCGGTGGTGGCCGCTCCGCCGTCACTGGCGGTCAGCGCTGTGATCAGGCCTTGAAGCGCGGTGCCGTAGTCGCCGATGGCCGTCGAGGCTGCCGTGCAATCGATGACGACGTTGTCGCCGGGCGACAGGGTGGATGACGGCGAGGAGCAAGCCGCGAGCAGCAGGCAGAGGGCTGCGCTGCCCATGGCAACTCGTGCGCGCATCAGATCCCTCCCGCGATGGCCGTACTTCCGACCACCCTAGGTGCAGGAGCCCTAGGGTGGCGATTCGACCTGGGAGTGGATGTGCTCGATCACCTGACCTTGCCCGACGGCAGTCGTCTCGACTACTTCGCCGCCGGTGATGGCGATGCCCTTCTGATCTACCATCACGGCACCCCAGCCGCCGGACCTCTCTCGCCCGCCATGGTCGAGGCGGCCGCTCACCATGGCTTCGTCGTCGCCGAACTCGTGCGGCCCGGCTACGGCCAATCGACTCGGCAGCCGGGGCGCACCGTGGCCGACATCGTGCCCCTAGCGTCCGCACTCGCCGACCACCTCGGATTCGAGCGGTTCGCGACCATGGGTTGGTCCGGAGGTGGCCCCCACGCGATTGCGACTGCCGCGCTCCTGCCCGATCGCTGCGCAGCCGCGATGTGCCTGGCAGGCGTGGCGCCGTACGGGATGGATGATCTCGACTTCCTTGACGGCATGGGGGAGGACAACATCGCCGAGTTCGGTGCAGCGCTGGACGGCTCGGAGGCACTTGAGGCATTCCTCACTGTGGCCGCCGAAGCCCTGCGCGAGGTGACCGCCGACCAGGTCATCGATGCCCTGATCACCCTGCTTCCGGCGGCTGATCAGGCGTATCTCACCGGCGATCAGGCCGAGGAGATGGCCGCAGAAATCCGTTGGTCACTGCACCGCGGGATCTGGGGCTGGTTCGACGACGACATCGCCTTCACGCTGCCGTGGGGATTCGACCTCACGGAGGTGTCCGCCCCCGTCGAGATCTGGCAGGGCAGCGAGGACCTCATGGTCCCCTTCGCGCACGGGCAGTGGCTGGCCGCCCGGGTTGCCGGGGCGAGGGCCCAGTTGGTGGAGGGCCACGGGCACCTGTCCCTGGCGGACATGTGCTTCGCCCCAGGGTTTGCCGCCCTGCGCGCGGCTCTGTAGGTGCTTGGCCGGTTTCCCTTCCCCTCGGGCCGGAGTTCCCCTAGGGTCAAGGCGACCGATTCCCGGCCTTAGGAGAGCCAGTGTCCGACGTTCCTCCCCCTCCGCCCCCGCCGCCCGCGCCGCCGCCCATGCCGTCGCAACCATCCGGCCAGGCGGCCCCTGACTACATGGTGCTGGCTATCGTCGCCACCCTTGTCGGCTTTTGCACGTCGTGCATCGGCCTCATCACCGGCATCATCGCGATCGTGCAGGCCAACAAGTCGAAGAAGCTTGCGGCCGCGGGCGATGCCGCTGGCGCTGCTCAGGCTGCCAGCACGGCGCGCATCCTGATCATCGTGACCTTTGCCATCGCTGCCGTCGGCTTGCTGATCAACATCATCGCCATCACGACGGGCAACTTCTACTACAACTTCTCATAAGCGCATCCGCTGAAAGCCACGTGAGGCCCCCTCCTCGGAGGGGGCCTCACGCATTCCGGGCCCCGGTGGCAGGGCGCCGCAAGGACCGTCACCATAGGGGTGTGGACACCGACCTGCTCGTCGTTGGTGCCGGCCCGGCGGGGTCGGCGTCGGCGGCGTGGGCGGCGCGCGCAGGCATCGACACGCTGCTACTCGACGCGGCGGAGTTCCCGCGCGATAAGCCCTGCGGCGACGGCCTCACCCCGCGAGCCATCGCCGAACTCGATGCCCTCGGGCTCGCTCCCTGGCTTGAGGGGCGCGCCCGCAACCGCGGCCTTCGGGCAGCGGGGTTCGGGCAGCTCCTCTACCTGCCCTGGCCCGGCGGCAACCTGCCCGACTACGGCGGTGCCGCACCGCGCCTGGAGCTGGATCACGCCATCCGGCAGGTGGCCCTCGACGCCGGTGCCGAGCCGCTCGACGGCGTACGCGCGGTCGACGTGGAGCGCGACGGGAGCGGCCGCGTGACCGGCGTCGTCGTCAAGCGTTCAGACGCCACCGAGACCATTCGATGCCGCCGACTCGTCGTCGCTGACGGTGCTCGATCACAGTTGGGGCGCGCGCTCGGTCGCGAGTGGCATCGCGACACGGCCTACGGCGTAGCTGCCCGCGGCTACATCAAGTCCGGTCGCAGTGACGATGAGTGGATCTCCTCGCACTTGGAATTGCGCGACGACGCCGACCGCATCCTGTCGGGCTACGGCTGGATCTTCCCGCTGGGCGACGGCGAGGTCAACATCGGCGTCGGCACGCTCGCGACAGCCAAGAGGCCAGCCGACATCAACCTGCGCTCCTTGCTGAACTACTACGCCGACACGCAGCGCGAGGACTGGGAGTTGCAGGACGACGTACGCGCCCCCTGGTCAGCGCTGCTGCCCATGGGTGGCGCGGTCAGCGGGGTGGCCGGGCCCAACTGGCTGCTGGTCGGCGATGCCGCCGGATGCGTCAATCCGCTCAACGGCGAGGGCATCGACTACGGACTGGAGAC
>CAINGG010000096.1 GCA_903848435.1 uncultured Actinomycetes bacterium
ATGCTGGTCGGCCCGGGCATCTACGACGACTTTGTTGCCGCTCTGGCCGAGCAGGCCAAGGGCACCGCGACGACGTTCGAGGACGGTCCCGGAGGCGAGGCGCTCGTGCCCCCGGTCAACAACGCGGCACAGCTCGACCGCGTGCTCGGCTTCCTCGATCGCGTGCCCAGCCACGCTGAAGTTGTCGCCGGAGGTAAGCGCCAGGGCGATCGTGGCTTCTACGTCGAGCCGACGGTGGTCGCCCAACTGAAGCAGGACGACGAGATGATCCAGAACGAGATCTTCGGCCCCGTCATCACGGTGCAGCGGTTCTCCGACGAGGCCGAGGCGCTGGCGTGGGCCAACGGCGTGCGCTACGGCCTGGCTTCGTCGGTCTGGACCAAGGACTTCGGACGTGCGATGCGCATGGCGCGCAATCTCGACTTCGGCTGCGTGTGGATCAACACCCACATCCCGCTCGTCGCCGAGATGCCGCACGGTGGCTTCAAGCACTCCGGCTACGGCAAGGACCTGTCGATGTACGGGTTCGAGGACTACACCCGCATCAAGCACGTCATGGCCAGCCTCGACTAGCCCACACCCCGCCACTCAACAAGAGCGTGGGGGCCGCACCCGATGGGTGCGGCCCCCACTGCGTACTACCGGGGGAGCGGGCCGATCAGGCGCCGCCCTCCTTGAGCTCGACCGACAGTGGAGCGAAGGCGTCGCCCGTTGTGTTGAGGCCTTCCGTGGCCAGTGCCGCGTTGGCCGCTTCGGCGTATTGGTTGGTGTAGGCCGCCTCGCCCGGCTCCGCCGTGATGATGGTGACCTCATCGGCGTTGAGGGTGTTGAGGGCCACGGTCACGGTCTGGACCCACAGCTCGGGGACGATGATGCCCACGCCGGCCGGGGACGGCCAGATGAGCTTGTTGACCTCGTTCATCATCCAGAGCTGGTGGCTGGCGCCGAGCTTGGAGCCGTTGGCCGTGATGATCTGCGCGCACTCCTCTGCATTGTCTCGGCAGTAGATCCAGCCCTTGAGCGAGGCCGTGACGAAGCGCTGTGTCATGTCCTGGTACGCCGGATCCGACAGACGCTCCTCGGATGCCCAGATGGCGTCCTGGTACATCGCGGTGCCGACGTCATTCCAGTTGATGACGGTGAAGTCCTCGGGCTGGTAGAGCTCGCCCGTATCGGGGTTCACGGCCTCGAGAACCTGCGCATATTCGTTGTAGGTCATCGCCTGGGCGGCATCGATCTCGCGGTTGAGCAGCGCCTGCATGTCGAACTGCTGCTGCACGAGCTCCACGTCCTTGCCCGGCTTGAGGCCAGCGGCCGTGAGACCCGCGAAGAGCTCGTACTCGTTGCCGAAGCCCCAGTTGCCGACCTTCTTGCCCTTCAGGTCTGCCGGGGTCGAGATGCCCGAGTCGGCCCACGAGACCTGCAGTGTGCCGGAGCGCTGGAAGACCTGCGCCACGTCAACGATGCCGGCACCCTGCTCGCGCGAGGCGAGAGCCTTGGGCACCCAGGCGATGGCGTAGTCAGCCGCCCCCTGGGCGAGCTGGGTCTGCGGGACGATGTCGACGCCGCCTTCAAGGATCGTCACGTCGAGGCACTGCTCGGCGTAGAAGCCCTTGTCCTTAGCGGCGTAGTAGCCGCCGAACTGCGCCTGCACGAACCACTGCAGCTGCAGGTTGACGGCCATGGGCTCGGTGCACTCGTCGGCGGGTGCCTCCGAGGACTCAGCGGGCGCCGGTGCAGCGCTCGAGGTCTCGGGGGCGGGTGCCGCGGAGCTTGACTCGCCCGAACTCGATCCGCCGCCGCACGCCGCCAGGGTCATCCCGGCTACGGCGACGACGCCGACGATCGCTGCGAAGCGACCGCGCGGTGCTGTCTTCATGTTTCCTCCAGTGAGTTGCGTCAGGCGGATCGGGATCGACCAGCCCACGGTGTCGTCACCCTCTCCAGGAGGAGGGTGATGAGGTAGAACGCGAGCCCAACGATGATCGCGACCACCACGTACGCCCAGGCTCGTCCGTATGCGGTGTTGGCTGCCGATGACGCGATCTTGCTCCCGAGGCCCTCCTGGGGCCCACCGAAGTACTCGGCGACGAGAGCGGCGATGACCGCGAGGGGTGCGGCCACCTTCAATCCGGTGTAGAAGAAGGGCAGTGCGTTGGGGATGCGCAATACCCGGGTGACCGTGCGCGGAGTCGCTGACAGCGACCGCAGCAACTCCAATTGCACATTGGGGACCTCCGTCAGGCCGCGGTAGACGTTGACGAAGATGGGGAAGAACACCACGATCGCGGTGATGAGCACCCGAGGCGTGCGACTCGTGATATCGAACATGTTGTTCAGGATCGGCGTCAGGGCCACGATCGGCACCGCCGCGATCCCGGCAGCCACAGGGATCATGAGGTTGCGGAACACGAAGAACCTCTGAGCCACCATGGCGAGCACAATGCCCAGGACAGTGCCGAGTAGCAGGCCCAACACGGCGGTCGTTGCCGTATAGAGACCTGTGCTGAGCATCAGCGAGATATTGCTGGTGAAGGTGGTGAAGATGAGGCTCGGCGCGGGCAGGAGGTAGGGCTTGAGGTCCTGGATGACCACGAGCGCCTGCCAGCCCAGGAGGAAGAGGGCGGCCAGGAGCAGCGGCGGCCAGATCAGGTTGAACCGGCTCAGCGCCCGAGAGGTGGAGGGCGCGGCGCTCGTGCGTGTGGTCATGACGTCTCCGCCAGGCGGGCGCCACCCTCGCCGACGGGAGCGGCTCGCCCGCGCAACGCCTCGCGCACGGCGGTGACGGCCTCGTAGAACGCGTCCGACTCTCGGGTGTCCTCGTTGCGCTCGCCCAGGTCGACGCTGACCACATGCGTGATGCGCCCGGGCCTGGGCGACATGACGACGACCCGGTTGGAGAGGTAGACCGCCTCGGGAATGGAGTGCGTGACGAACACGACGGAGGTGCCGGTCGCCTTCGAGATACGCAGGAGCTCGTTCTGCATGCGCTCGCGGGTCATCTCGTCGAGTGCGCCGAAGGGCTCGTCCATGAGCAGGATCTCCGGATCGGTGGCGAGCGACCGGGCAATCGCCACGCGCTGCTGCATGCCGCCG
>CAINGG010000097.1 GCA_903848435.1 uncultured Actinomycetes bacterium
GCGTGCGGCCATCGAACACCTACCAGTTCCTGCTCATCGCCTCGCCCGCCGGCGCCTACTTCGCCAAGGGCATCAAGCCCGTCACGGTGTGGCTGTCCGACGACTACGTGCGGGCGGCTCCCGGAGGCACGGGCGAGACCAAGTGCGCCGGCAACTACGCCGCCTCGCTGGTGGCGCAGGCCGAGGCCATGCAGCACGGCTGCGACCAGGTCGTCTGGCTCGATGCGGCGGAGCACCGCTGGATCGAGGAGATGGGCGGCATGAACCTCTACTTCGTCTACGGCTCTGGCGACCAGGCGCGCATCATGACGCCCTCGCTCACCGGTGCGCTGCTGCCCGGCGTCACCCGCGACTCACTGCTCACCGTCGCTCAGGATCTCGGGATCCGCGCTGACGAGGGTCGCATCAGCGTCGAGGAGTGGCAGGCCGGCTGCGCGTCGGGCGACATCACCGAGGTGTTCGCCTGCGGCACCGCTGCCGTCGTCACGCCGGTCGGCCACGTGAAGTCGCGGATCGGCAACTGGACCGTCGGCGATGGCAATGCCGGTGAGGTGACGATGCGGCTGCGCAAGGCGCTGCTCGACATTCAGACCGGCCAGGTGCCCGACCGGCACGCCTGGCTGCACAAGATCATCGACGCGTAGCCGCTGCAGCCTTAGCGCCCCAGCTTGAGCCGGGCTGATCTCCCGAGAAGGGGTTCCGTGGGGCGCCTCAGGCCGCTACACTGGCCCCGTGCGTCACATCCGCATCATTACCTAGCGCATCGGCGCCGCCCCGCGGCATCGATGCGCAGCCCTTCGCACCCGCGAGGGGCTTTTTGCTTGAGGAGGACGGTCATGGCCACCCTGCCCCTGGGGGACGCCTTCCATGTCTATGACACGACGCTGCGCGACGGCGCCCAGCGCGAGGGCATCGCCTACTCGGTCGTCGACAAGCTGGCCGTCGCCCGCCTCCTCGACGACTACGGCGTGGGCTTCATCGAGGGTGGCTGGCCCGGTGCCCTGCCCAAGGACACGGAGTTCTTCGCGCGCGCCCGCGACGAACTGAAGCTGCAGACCGCGCAACTCGTCGCCTTCGGTGCCACGCGCAAGGCGGGCGTCAAGGTCGAGGACGACGCCCAGGTCAAGGCACTGCTCGACTCGGGCGCCCCCGTCATCACGCTCGTGGCAAAGTCGGACGTGCGGCATGTCGCCGAGGCACTGCGCACCACCAATGAGGAAAACCTCGCCATGGTGGCCGACACTGTGCGCTTCCTGCGCGAACACGATCGACGCGTGTTCATCGACATGGAGCACTTCTTCGACGGCTACCGTCACGATCCCGACTACGGCATTCGCGTCCTCGAGGCGGCCTTCTCCGCAGGCGCCGACGTCGGCGTCATGTGCGACACCAACGGCGGGATGCTCCCGCACGGGATGTACGAGGTCGTCACCGACGTGCTCACCCGCTCCGGGGTGCGCCTGGGCATCCACTGCCAGGACGACACCGGCTGCGCCATCGCCAACACGATCTCGGCCGTGGAGGCCGGCGTCACCCACGTGCAGTGCACCGCCAACGGCTACGGCGAGCGCACCGGCAACGCCGACCTCTTCCCGGTGGTCGCCAACCTCATCACCAAGCTCGACATGCCGGTGCTGCCAGAGGGCCACCTGCGCGACACCGTGCGCGTCTCGCACGCGATCGCGGCCATCGCCAACATCGCCCCCGACACCCATCAGCCCTACGCCGGGGTCTCGTCGTTCGCGCACAAGGCCGGCCTGCACGCCAGTGCCCTGAAGGTCAACGCCGAGCTCTACAACCACATCGATCCGGCCATCGTCGGCAACGACCAGCGGATCCTCATCACCGAGATGGCCGGCCGCGCATCGGTCGAACTCAAGGGTCGCGAGTTGGGCCTCGACCTCGTCGAGGACCCCGACACCCTTGCCCGCGTCGTCGAGCGGGTGAAGGACCTCGAGTCGAAGGGCTGGACCTTCGAGGCCGCCGACGCGTCGTTCGAACTGCTCGTGCTCGACGAGGGCCCGGGCGGACGTCCCAAGCCCTACACCGTCGAGTCCTGGCGCACGATCGTCGAGCAGCGCGCCGACGGCAGCGTCGTCTGCGAGGCCACCGTCAAGGTCTACGCCGGTGGAGAGCGAGTGATCATGACCGCCGAGGGCAACGGCCCGGTCAACGCCCTCGACCGCGCCCTGCGCCGAGCTCTCACGCGCCTCTTCCCGCAGCTGGAGGGCGTCTCGTTGACCGACTACAAGGTGCGCATCCTCGAGGGGGTGCAGGGCACCGACGCGGTGACGCGCGTGCTGATCGGCACGACCGATGGGAAGGCCGACTGGAGCACGGTGGGCGTGCACGAGAACGTCATCGCCGCCTCCTGGATCGCCCTGGAGGACGCCCTGGCCTAC
>CAINGG010000098.1 GCA_903848435.1 uncultured Actinomycetes bacterium
CGTCTCGCCGAGCAGCACCCCGACTGGGTGATGCTCTACCAATACGGCAATCCGGCGAATGCCCAGGCGCACTACGACACGACGGGCCCGGAGATCCTCCGTGACCTGCCGACCCTCACCCACTTCGTCGCGGGCCTCGGCACGACGGGCACTCTCATGGGGGCGGGGCGCTACCTGCGGGAGCACAAGCCAGACGTGCAGATCATTGCCGCCGAGCCACGCTACGGCGAGCTCGTCTACGGACTGCGCAACCTCGACGAGGGCTTCGTGCCCGAGCTCTACGACGAGTCGGTGCTCACGAGCCGCTATTCCGTGGGGCCACACGATGCCGTGCGCCGAACGCGCGAGCTCCTGGATCAGGAGGGCATCTTTGCCGGCATCTCCACCGGCGCGATCCTGCACGCTGCGTTGGGCATTGCCAATCGCGCGGTCAAGGCGGGTGAGCCCGCAGACATCGCCTTCATCGTGTGCGATGGCGGATGGAAGTACCTCTCGACCGGCGCCTATGAAGGCACGCTGGAGGAGGCGGAGGAACGCCTCGACGGCACGGTGTGGGCGTAGCCTGGGGGCCCATGGGCAAGCCTGACGTCGACGCGCCTATCGGGATCTTCGATTCGGGCGTGGGCGGCCTCACCGTGGCGAGGGCTGTGCTCGACCAACTGCCGCACGAGCCACTGCTCTACGTCGGCGACACCGCGCGTGGACCCTACGGCCCGTTGCCTATCGCCGATGTCCGCGCGTACGCCCTCGACGTGATGGACCACCTGGTCGACTCAGACGTCAAGATGCTGGTGATCGCCTGCAATTCGGCGAGCGCGGCGGTGCTGCGCGATGCCCGGGAGCGCTACGACGTGCCGGTGGTGGAGGTCGTGCATCCGGCGGTGCGCCGTGCGGTGCGAGCGACGCGCACCGGCAAGGTCGGTGTGATCGGCACCCAGGCAACCATCACCAGTCGCGCCTACGACGATGCCTTTGCCGCCGCCCCGCACCTGAGCCTTACCAGCCAGGCCTGCCCGCGCTTCGTGGAGTTCGTCGAGGCAGGCATCACCGGCGGCCCTGAGTTGCTGAGCGTGGCCCGCGACTACCTCGCACCGCTGCAGGAGGCGCAGGTCGACACGCTCGTGCTCGGCTGCACGCACTACCCGCTGCTTACCGGTGTCATCTCCTACGTCATGGGCGACGGCGTCACTCTCGTGTCGAGCGCGGAGGAGACGGCCAAGGACGTCTACCGCACGCTCGCGGAGAACGACCTCGTGCGAGATGCACGGCTCCCGGACCCGCGACATCGATTCGTCGCCACCGGCGACCCCGGCGCCTTCGCGCGCCTGGGGCATCGCTTCCTCGGGCCCGAGATCGGCGCCGTCGAGCAGTCGACGACGCGCGCCCTCTAGGGTCTGCGCATGAGCACACGATCCGATGGCCGTGGCCCGTCCGACCTGCGTCCTGTGACGTTCCAGCGGAACTGGCTCGACGAGGCAGAGGGTTCGGTGCTCGTGAGCTTCGGCCGCACTCGCGTGCTGTGCGTCGCGTCGTTCACCCCCGGCGTCCCACGCTGGCTCAAGGACTCCGGCCGCGGCTGGGTGACCGCCGAATACGCCATGCTGCCGCGGTCCACGAGCACGCGCAGTGACCGCGAGTCGGTCAAGGGCAAGCTCGGTGGCCGCACCCAGGAGATCTCGCGGCTCGTAGGGCGCAGCCTGCGCGCCATCATCGACCTGAGGGCCCTCGGCGAAAACACCATCGTCTTGGACTGCGATGTGCTCCAGGCCGATGGCGGCACACGCACGGCGGCCATCACCGGCGCCTACGTCGCGCTGGCCGACGCGGTGGCCTGGGCACAGGGCAAGGGCTATGTCTCGGGCAATCCGCTGACCGACTCGGTTGCCGCCGTCAGCGTGGGCATCATCGACGGCGAGCCGCGCCTCGACCTGCACTACGACGATGATGTGCGCGCCGACACCGACATGAACGTCGTCATGACCGGAAGCGGCAATTACGTCGAGGTGCAGGGCACCGCCGAGGGCATCCCCTTCGACCGCGCACTACTCGATCAGTTGCTCGACCTTGCCGCACAGGGCTGTCGCGACCTCACCGGCATGCAGCGCGCCGCCCTCGCTCCATGACCGAGCGCATCGTCCTGGCGACCCGCAATACGCACAAGGTCAGCGAGCTTCAGCGCATCCTGAGCGCGGCAGGCTTGGCCGTCGACCTCGTCGGCCTCGAGGAGTTCCCCGGCGCGCCGGAAGTGGCGGAGACCGAGTCGAGCTTTGCCGGCAATGCTCTGCTGAAGGCGCGCGCTATCGCGGACTTCACCGGCCTGCCCGCCATCGCCGACGACTCGGGGCTGTGCGTCGATGCCCTCAACGGCATGCCCGGCATCTACTCCGCGCGATGGGCTGGCCGACATGGCGATGACCGAGCCAACCTCGAGCTCGTGCTGGGCCAAATGGCCGACGTGCCCGATACGCGTCGAGGCGCCCAGTTCGTGTGCGCTGCTGCGTGGGTAGTTCCCGGCCAGAGCGAGCACGTCATCGAGGGGGTCCTGGAGGGCTCGCTGGCACGCGCACCCCGGGGGTCCCACGGCTTCGGCTACGACCCGATCTTCGTCCCGCAGGGCTACGCCCTGACCACGGCGGAACTGCGGCCCGAGGAAAAGGACGCCATCAGTCATCGGGGGCAGGCCTTCCGGTCCCTGGCGCAGTTCATGGCATCGCGCTAGTCCGCGTTCAGGCTTACCGTGGAGGTATGAACGCCTGGGTGTGGTGGATCGTCGCCGCGGGCGTGCTTGCCGTGGCCGAGGTCCTCACCGGCGGAACCCTCGTGCTGGCCATGCTGGCCGGAGGGGCCGCTGCCGGGGGCCTGACGGCCGCCCTGGGGGCGCCACCCGCGCTCTCGGTCGGCGTCTTCGCGCTGGTCTCGGTGGCCCTGCTGGGGCTCGTGCGACCCATCGCGCGCCGGCATATGCGCGTCAATCGCGAGGCCCGCACCAACGTCGCCGCGCTCGTGGGGGCCGAGGCCCTCGTGCTCGAGTCCGTCGACGGCCAGGACGGACGCATCAAGCTCGCGGGCGAGATCTGGTCGGCTCGCGCGTACGACGGGCAGAGCGTGTTCGAGCCCGGCACGCGCGTGCAAGTGCTGCAGATCGACGGAGCCACCGCCCTGGTGGCCTGGTAGGGGAGGAAGAGCCATGGAAGCCTTGATCGTCGCCGTTGTCGTTGCCGCCATCGTCGTCGTGCTGCTCATGACGAGCGTCAAGGTGGTGCCGCAGGCACATGCGCGCATCATCGAGCGCCTGGGTCGCTACCAGCGCACGCTCAATGCCGGCTTGGCCTTCGTGATCCCAGTCGTCGACAAGGTGCGCGCTCGTGTCGACCTGCGCGAGCAAGTGGTGTCCTTCCCGCCGCAGCCGGTCATCACCGAGGACAACCTCGTGGTGAGCATCGACTCCGTCATCTACTTCCAGGTCACCGATCCCCTCGCGGCGACGTACGAGATCTCCAACTACCTCATGGGCATCGAACAGCTGACCGTCACGACCCTTCGCAACGTCATCGGGTCGATGGACCTCGAGGAGACCCTGACATCTCGCGACAGCTTCAATGCCCAGCTGCGCGGCGTGCTCGACGATGCCACCGGCCGCTGGGGCATCCGGGTCAATCGCGTCGAGATCAAGGCGATCGACCCGCCGCGCAGCGTGCAGGAGTCGATGGAGAAGCAGA
>CAINGG010000099.1 GCA_903848435.1 uncultured Actinomycetes bacterium
CAGGTCGCGCACCATGAGACACCGTGCCCCGACAGGCGCTTCTCATTGGGCAGGTTGAGTTCGCGGTAGCCGGAGCCCATCGCGAGGATGACGGTGCGCGCATGGTGCACGCGACCCGATCCGTCGCTCACCACCTTGAATTCGCCATCCAGCTCGACCTCGATGGCGTCGTCGGTGAGGATCTCGGCGCCGAAGCGCACGGCCTGCGCGCGCATCTCCTCCATGAGCGCGGGGCCCATGATGCCGTCCTTGAAGCCGGGGAAGTTCTCGACCTCGGTGGTGTTCATGAGAGCGCCGCCTGCCGTCACCGAGCCCTCGAGGACGAGCGGATGGAGCTGTGCCCGTGCGGTGTAGATCGCAGCGGTGTAGCCCGAGGGGCCCGAGCCGATGATGATGACGTCGCGTACGTCGCTCACGGAAACTCCCATCCGAAGGAACGGCCCTATCCTGCCTGGCCTCCCGAGCGCCTAGTCACTGGGCCACGAGGTCGAGGACTTGGCTCTGACCCTGCGCCGTCACGACGCGGGCCTGAGGAGAGCGTCTAGGCCGCCGGCTTGGCGATGATCGCCCAGGCGCCGCCCGACGCGCGTACCCGTACCTCGATGCGTTCGCCCGCCACACCGCGCGGCAGCTTGGCCAGTCGCTGGCCGTCGATCACGGTTGCCGGGCGCCATTCCTTCTCGCCCTCGAGCCGGAACTGCACCTGGTAGGTGGCCGACGTGGCAAACGCCGGCGCCTTCCACGCCACCATCGGCCTGCCATCGGCGGCCGTGACGATGCGTACGTTGCGCGGAAGCGAGGGAACGACGTTCTTGGCAGGGAGGGCGAAGGAGGCCATCTGCGTCGAGGTGGTCGGATCGTCGGGGTTGCCCTGCGAGAACCCCGCATAGACGGATCCGTCGCGCACCGTGAGCCCCCATACGCCGATGCCGCCGGTGGGTGCACCGAGCGCGACGGGCGGATTGCTCATGCGCGCCACCATCCACTTGTCCGGATCGGGGTACTGGCCCCCGGCGACGTACGCCGTGCCCGCCTGATCGAGCGTCAGGGCCGACGCGCGGTTCATCGACTGGGTCGCGCCGGCGGTCCACGAGCTGCCGTTCCATGTGGCGTAGGCGGCCAGGGTGCTGCCGACGGCGAGCTCACCCGCCGCGTGCACGGTGCCCTGGGGATCGACCGCCATGCTGAGGATGCCCATGCACGGATTGAGGCCCTTGCAGTCCCAGGTAAGTCCGTCCAGCGTCGACCACGCACCTTGCTTGAGGACTGAGGCGTAGGTGAGCTTTGGGTCGAGGACAGCTAATGCACCAACGTAGAGCTCGTCCTTCGGTCCCACGGCGAGCGCCGTGACGGCAGCAGGGAACTGGATCGGCCCTGGTGTCGCACTCCACTTCTTGCCGTCGTACTGGGCGAGGTTGTTGACCGGCATGCCTTCGACCCGATCGAACATGCCACCGACATAGAGCCGGCCCTTGCTGTCGACCGCGATCTGCCAGACTCCCGGCATGCTCGGGGAGACCGAGGTGCGGATCTGTCCTAGGTCCTTCCACGACGAGTCCTGCCAGGCCGCGACGAAGCCTGACTTGGCGTCGGCCGCCATCTCGCCTGCGCCATAGAGCGTGCCGTCGGGTCCGACGGCAAGAGCGTGGATCTCGCGCGCAGGACCGTCGCCGAGCATGGTCCACGCGCCCTTGTCGGCATCCCAGCGAGCGAGGCCGGAGCCGAAGGTGCCCGCGGCGTAGATGGTGCCGCGGTAGTTGACCACATCGTGCACGGCCCCGGGCAGTGGATCGCCGAGGTTGGTCCACCCCTGAGGGACCTTCAACTGGGCGTGGGCCGCGGGTGCGGCGACGGTGACGACGGCGGCGGCGAGCCCCACGGAAGCGAGCAGGGCGATGGCACGGGTGAACTTCATGCGGCACAGGCTAGGAGGTGCCGGGCTCCGGTTGCTCGTTTTGCCGCGATTGGCCGTGACTACGGGGTGACGGCGTACTCGAAGCGCTGCGCCCCCGCGATGTCCTCGTCACTGCACTCGGATCCGACGACGATGACGTCGAGGACCGCAGGCTCACCGGCATCTGTGGGCAAGGTGTTGACCGTCACGACCACGCCCACGTCGGCACCGTCGTAGGTGGCGCGATCCACAACCAGTGCGGGCGGGCCTTCGGGCGTCATGCCGAGGCGGCCCATGCAGTCGGCGAGGGACTCGGGGCTCGACGTGAATCCGCCCGTGCCAACAGGTGGTACGTCGGTGGGCACGGTGCTCGACATCGTCGCGACCGCGGCGGCATCGGTGAGGCCCGCGGTCTGCAGCAGCGGTGCGACCTGGTCGGGCATCGTGGCACTGGCGTAGTCGGTGCCGGTCGAGACCATCATGCGCGGCATGGCGGCGGACTTGGGTGCCGCGACCGCCTCCGGACTCGGGTCGGGTGCGGCCACGACCGAAGCGGGCGCGCCCCCGGCCTGATCGGCGACGGGGGCAGGAGCATTGCCGGCGCGCATGGCGGGCACGACGACCGCGCCCACCAGCACCAGGCCGGCGGCGCCAGCGAGGATGGGCAGGGCGCGCGAACGCCGACGCTGGCGGTGCTCGGACAGGTCGGTCACGGGAGCGGGCGCGGCCACGGCAGCGGCGGGCGCCTCACCCGAGGGGGTGAACGGCGGCTGCGCGGCCAGGGCGCCCTCGATCCGCTCCCAGACCTCGGGAGGCATGGGGGGCGCGGGCGCGGCGGCCAGCCAGGCGGCGAGCTCGGGATCCAGGGGCGGCAGGGGGCCGCCGAGGTCCGCCGCGGTGTCGGGCGTCTCGTCGCTCATGTATCGCCTCCTTCCGTGACCGCTCCGTGATCCTGACGTCTGACGGGCCCCTCGGGTGAGGGGTTCCGCAGGTGGCTGAGTCGTTCGGCCAATTTGGCCCGGCCTCGAAAGCACCGGCTCTTGACCGTGCCCTCGGGGCACTCCAGGATCCTCGACGCCTCCTCGACGGAGTAGCCCTCGAGGTCGACCAGGACGATCGCGGCCCGCTGGTCGTGGGGCAATTCGGCCAGGGCCGCCTGCACCTCCAGGGCGGTCTCCTTCGATTCCATGGCATCGCGCGGATCGGCCAGGGCTGATTCGTCGATGAGTACGGCGCGCGAGCCCTCCTCGCCGCTCTCCTCGGGCAGCGGCACCCAGGGGCGCACGGCTCGCCGGCGCATGCGATCGAGCGAGGCGTTGACGACGATGCGGTGCAACCAGGTCGTCACCGCGGACTCGCCGCGGAACTGGTCTGCGCGACGGTAGGCGGAGATGAGTGCGTCCTGCACGGCGTCGGCCGCCTCCTCCGGATCGCCGGTGGTGCGCAGGGCCACGGCCCAGAGGCGATCGCGATGGCGCTTGACCAACTCGGTGAAGGCATCCGGATCACCCGAGCAATGAGCTGCCAGGAGCTCAGCGTCGGTGGCGGTGCTCACGCGGCGAGCCTAGTAGGAGGGTTCTAGCGGAAGATCTGAACGTCGCGCACGCCTGCCTGGTAGGCGCCATCCTGCGGTGGAAGTTGGGTGAACCACACGAGGATGTATTGACCGACAATGGGTCGGGGTGCACGCAGGTCGATGGCGGTGCCGATGCTCTCGGCCTGTGCCAGCACCGTCCACTTCTTCGGCTTCTTGAGCATCTCCGACGCGACTCCCACCATCACGGACGACCCCGCGCCACTGAGTTCGAGGCGTACGGCGCTCACCGGTTGTGCCGATCCGATGTCGATCACCATGCCCACGCCAGCCTTGCCGTCGAGGTCAGCGGAGGAGTAGCTCTCGGTGGTCCACGCGGTGTCGGAGCGCATGTCGATGGCACCCTCGATGGCGTCAGGCGACTCGGTCTTGTCGCTGCCGAACGGGTCGAAGTCGACGGCGGACGCAATCGGGATGACGCCTTCGAGCGCTCCGGGTTCCAGGCGGGCATCGGCGCCGCCCACGCCCTCGGTCGCCGTGAGCACCTCGCTGGGCACGGCGTTGGGCTCCACCCCCCACGGTGAGGCCGCGCTGCCGGCGATCCGCAGGCCCGTGATGGCCAGGCCTCCCACGAGCACGACGGCCACGGCCGCGACAGCGACTCGGCCGGTGAAGCGCAGGGCTCGGCGGCCGAGGGACATCGGCTCCGACGGGTCGCGTCGCAGGCCGATCGCCGGACGGCGCAGGCCCTCGACCCCGGACCTATCGGTGCGCACGCCGAGCGCTGCCACCAGGGAGGCCATGTCGGAGTACGGCGTTCGCCCGCGCTTGGGCGGCCACTCGCCCGAGACGCGCGGGTCGATGGCGCGCATGCACACCTCGTCGATCGCTGCAGGCACGGCCGCGACGACCTGCGACGGGGGCAGGAGGCGACCGCCGACGCGGGGAGCGGGCGACATCCCGTCGACCAGTCCCTCGGGCCAGCGGCCGGTCACCATCGCGTAGAGCAGGCAGCCCGTGCCGTGGACGTCGGGATCGACGGAGGGCATGTCGGTCGTCGTGGGGATCGCATCGGCAACTGGGTCCGCTGGCCATAGGACGGCGTCGACAGCCAGCCCGCGTACGCGCACGACGTTGATGTCGCCCAGCACACTGAAGGGATCGGAGAGATCGGCGGTCTCCGCGATGATGAGCGAGCCCGGACGCAGGCGGCCGTGCGGTACGCCTTCCTCGTGACTGTGCAGCAGTGCGATGGCGACCTGGCGGATCATCGCCATGGCCTCGATCGAATCGATGGGCTCTCCCTCGCGCTCCTCCTGGATGTCGGTGAGGCTGCGTCCCTCCACCCATTCGCTCACCACCGCGAGATAGGACGTCGACGTGCCCGCGGCGTCGCCAGTGACGAGCGAGGCACTGTCGAGGACGTCGAGAACCGAAACCAGTCGACGCTCGTCCACGGCGGCAGCGCGGCGAGCGGCGGAGGACACCGCGGACGCGCGGGGATCGTCAGAAGGCAGCAGGAGCACGGTGACCGCGCGGTCCAAGGAGGGGTCCCAGCCGCGCCACACCTGGATCACGCCGGTGGAGGAGATCAGGTCGCCGAGGACATAGCGGTCGATTCGGCGCTCCTCGGTCACGTGATGAGCCTAGGTGCGAACGGGGTTCGATGGCCTCATGAGCGGGTCGGTCGAACGGCTGATGTCGGTCAGGACGACGCCGGAGTGCGCCTGCGCACTCGACCGAGGGCGATGCCGATGACCTCGCCGACCTCCGCGATGCGCATGGCCCAGGCCGCGACCAGGTAGATCGCCAGCCCCACGATCGACAGCGCGGCCACCAGCAGGAGTGCCGGCAGGACGTCGAGGGAGCCCTGGGTGACGTAGGTCGTGAGCAGCGCCTGCACGCCGATCATCACGCACAGGGCAATGAACCCGGCGAGGAGCATGCGGACGAGCGAGCGGATCGTCGTCCAGGATTCCAGGCCGCCGAGCCGTCGGGCGAGCAGTATCCAGGAGAGCACGAACGTCGCCCAGAAGCCGCACACATAGCCGAAGGCGAGCGCGGCGATCTGTGCGCCACCGGTGACCGCGTAGAAGACCGGGATGGCCACTCCGAGGGCGACGACGTTCATCACCACGCTCACGATGAAGGGCGTGCGGGTGTCCTCGATGGCGTAGAAGCCGCGGAAGAGGACGTAGAAGAGAGTGAAGGGCAGGAGTCCGAGCATGAAGATGCTCGTGATCGCACCGGTCAACTCGGCCTGCTGGGGCGTGGCCGCGCCGTAGCCGAAGAGCAGGCGCGCG